>NZ_CALIAA010000320.1 GCF_938040765.1 uncultured Fretibacterium sp. | reverse complement strand
CCACCGCGTGCACCTCATGGTCCTTCGGTTCCTGGGCCTTCTTATCCGCGGAGACCGACCCGTCCCCCTTCGGCTTCTCCACCGCGTGCACCTCATGGTCCTTCGGTTCCTGGGCCTTCTTATCCGAGGAGACCAACCCGCTCCCCTTCGGCTTCTCCATCGCGCGCACCTCATGGTTCTTCGGCTCCTGGGCCTTCTTATCCGCGGAGACCGACCCGCTCCCCTTCGGCTTTCCCATCACGCGCATCTCATGATTGGGTGAGGCGGCCAGCACCTCGGGACGCTTCTTCAGCGCCTCGACCAGCTGCTCCGTCGTCTGCTTATCGGAGGCGAAAAGGGCGAAGACCGTCCCCCCCGCGGCGGAGAGGCTCCCGTAGACGTTCACGACGCGCGCGCCCACGCCGTGGGCGACCTCCGCCACATAGATCCGGCCCTCCACGCTTGCGAGGGCCTCCTCGGTCAGGGGATCCGCCAACCCATTTTTGAGCACGACCAGCGCCTCGCCCCGCGCCGCAGGAGCGCCCGCAAAGGCGGCAGGACAGGCCGCCAACAGCACGGACAGCAGGATAACCGCAATTTTGCCTCTCTCCAACAACATCATCATCTCCAATCCTTTTCATACCTCACACTACTTTACGCTCGGCGGCGCAGCCCCGAAAGCGCCAAAACGGCCAACATCCAGGCCCCGGCCCCCGCCGCGTCGCAGCCCCCTCCGGACTTCCGGGCCCGACTTCGAGAGGGGGGCCGGTCGGGCTGCGGCTTGGGGCCCAGGTCGGTGCTCGTCGCCTCCAGGATGTCCAGCGCTTTTTTCACGTCCAGGTAGCCGTATTGAGAGAGCTTAGCGCCGCCCGAGTTAGTCCGCGCCGTCGCAGCCGGGTTCCGGCTGCCGTCCGCACCCTTCAGCAGGGCATCCTTGATCTGGGACGCCGTGGCGTTCGGGTAGCGGCCCGCCAGCAGCGCAACGGCCCCGGCGACGTGCGGGACCGCCATGGACGTGCCGGACATCTCTCCATACCAGGTTCCGAAGGGTACGTTTCCGTTGTTGGCATCCGGAAAAACCGTGCCGAGGATGCGCACGCCCGGAGCCGCGAGCGAGACGGCCGTCGGGCTCCAGTTCGAGAAGGACGCCGCCCCGCCGTTGGACGCCGCCGCACCGACGACGATCAGGTTCTTCAGCCCCGTGAAGGACGCGGGATAGCAGTATTGTCCCCTCCGGAACACGGGATCGGCGGGATCTCTGGGGTCGTCGTAGGGCGCGGGCCTGCCCACCTCCAGCCCCTCGTTTCCCGCCGCGACGACGATCACCGTCCGGTCCAGGTCGTCCAGAATCTTGTAGGCGCGCCAATAGGCACTCGACTGAACCGCGCTCGGAGCTGCGCTCACGTATCCCCCCAGGGAGAGGTTGAGCGCGGCGACCTTCATCTGCGGGTTCGTGCGAAGGAGGGAGACCAGGTAGTTGAGAGCCTCCACGGTCCAGGAGTCCGGTCCGGAGCCATCCGCACCCATGATCCGCAGCACGATCAACCGCGTCGTCCAGCTCACCCCCGCGACGCCCAGGCCGTTGTCCCCCACGGCCCCGATCGTCCCCGCAACGTGCGTCCCGTGCCCATGGACGTCCATATAGTCCGAACGATCGACGGCGGCGCCCTCCGCCCGCGCGAAATTCCGGCTGAGCCCCGTATCCAGGTTCGGCTGCAGGTCCTCGTGGGCGGCGTAGATTCCCGTGTCCGCCACCGCGACATACACGTCCGTGCTGCCCGTCGCGGCATCCCACGCCTCGGGAGCGCGGATGGCCTTCAGTCCCCAAAGCTCTCCCGAGGCGTATCGGGGATCGTTGGGCTGCCGCATGGTCCGGGTGATGTAGTTTGGAGCTGCCGCGAGCACGTCGGCCCTCGCCCTCAGGTCCTCCACCAGCTGCTCCGCTGTCTTGGTCTCGGAACGGACCAGAGCGAAGACGCCGTCGCCGGCCTCGGACAGGGCTCCGTAGGCCTGGGCCACCCGTGCTCCGGAGGCCGCCGCCAGCGCCGCCAGCCGGAACGATTCCGACCCGCGCTCCACGGACGCCGCCGTCACGCCGTCGCCGGGCGCCTTCCTGAAGACCACCAGCGCCTCGCCCGGGACGTACGATGCGGCCAGGGCCGGCGGAACGAACGCGGCGCACAGGAGGGCCGCCAGAAGGAAAGTCGTCTTCTTTGCCATGCCTTCAATCATCCTTTTCATCAAATTTTCCCTATCGAGCTTCCCCTATCGCGTTTTTCCCCGCGATACCGCCTCGGAACGGAGCGGGACCAAGCATGGAAAAGCGCCCTCCGAAAACGAGGGCGCCTTCATTCTACATCTTGGACGGTTCTGCTCCATGGGGAGAAATCCCGTTTTTTTCGGCCTTCCCTCCTCCGGCTCCCCTCCCTACTCCGGGGGCAGGGCCTGGAGCGCAACCGAGTTGAGGTAGTTCCACGGCTTGTTGTAGTGCGGCTGGAAGAAGAAGTCCACAAACGCCAGGTCCTCCACCGTCATCCCGTTCTGGATGCAGACGGACAGCGTGTTGATCGACTGGGTGAGGTCCTCCTTC
The DNA here is from genome assembly GCF_938040765.1 of uncultured Fretibacterium sp. Lineage (GTDB taxonomy): Bacteria > Synergistota > Synergistia > Synergistales > Aminobacteriaceae > CAJPSE01. The sequence continues at coordinate 1,513 of NZ_CALIAA010000320.1, read as the reverse complement.
GACCGGACCTGCGCGCCCAGGATGCGCAGCGTCTTTCGCTCGTAGACCAGCTTGAGGTAGAAGGACTCCGTGGTGGGCATGAACTCCGGACGGTAGTTGTCCTTCAGGACGGAGACCGCGTAATCGAGACCCAGCTCCTTGGCCACCAGCTCGGTCAGGCCGGTGCTGGCGATGTTCCAATCGTAGATTTTGATGCCGGACGTCCCCTGGGTGCCCCGGTGCCGGGTCGTGGGGGCCTTGAGGTTCCGCGCGGCCAGCGTCCCCATGCGGACGGCGTTCGTGGCCAGCGGGATGTAGGCGTACTGGCGGGAGGCGTTGTTGTAGACCGCGCAGCAGTCCCCGGCGGCGAACACGTCGGGGTGCGAGGTGCGCATGTACTCGTCCACGCGGAGCGCCCCGTTCGGGAGCATCTCCAGCTTCCCCTTGAAGAGCGCCGTCTGGGGACGGAAGCCGACGCACAGGATCGCCAGGTCCGCGTCGAACTCCCCGTCCGTCGTGACGACCCTGGCGACCCTTCCGTGCCCGTCGTCCACGAACCGCTTCACCGTCCGGCCGAAGGCCAGCTTCACGCCCTTCTCGACGTAGAGCTTTTCGATCACGTCGATCACGTCGGGGTCCAGATAGCGCGGCAGCACCTGCGCCATCTGGTCGATGAAGGTCACGGACTTGCCCTGGGTCTCGAAGGCCTCCACCAGCTCCGTGCCGATGTATCCCGCGCCGATGACCGCGACGCTGCGGGCGCTCCCGCACCGCTTCACGATCTCCATGGCATGGGCGTAATTCTTGCAGAGCAGGACGTTCTCCAGCTTCACGTTCTCGATGGGCGGCTCGACGGGCCAGGAGCCGGAGGTGACGATCAGCTTGTCGAAGGTGTCCTCGAAGTCCTTCCCCGACTCCAGGTCGCGGACCCTCAGCTTTTTACCCGTCAGGTCGACCTCCGTGACCTCGTGCCTCATGCAGGTTTTGACGCCGAGCTCCGCGAGCTTTTCGGGCGAGCAGTAGAACAGCCCGGCGGGATCCTTCACCACCCCCTGCACGTGCAGCGCGATGCCGCACGAAAGGAAGGAGATGTTGTCGTTCCTCTCATAGACCGTGACCTGCGCGTCCCTGTGCAGTGCCACCGTGTTCAGTACCGCCGCCGTGCCGGCATGCGTGCAGCCCAAAACAACAACCTTCATCATCCGAGCCTCCTCCGAATGGGTCGAGGGGTTTCCTTACCCCCCTTACTCTTTCTCCTTCGTACCGCGAGCGTTAACCGTACTGCTCCACCTTGTCGTGGACGACGACCAGCGAGTTGAAGTCCTCGATCTGCGGGCGGGGGATGATGACGGGCTCCTTGACGTGCTCGTAGTTGACGTTCTGACGGCGGACCGCAAACCCACGTTCCAAACGATCCGTGAAGCCCTCGACGTTGACGATGGTGTTCGTCTGCACGATGCGCATGGCTCAAGCCTCCCTGCCTGAACGAAATAGCCCCTCTTTTCGGGGCGAAGCCACTTTCATAAAGAGATTT
>NZ_CALIAA010000319.1 GCF_938040765.1 uncultured Fretibacterium sp. | reverse complement strand
TTCCATAAACCAACCGGCAGAGAGCGGATGAAATTTAGCCTGTAACCCCTCCCGTAGACAATAGAGCCCGTCAAGCAAAAGCCTGAAATCATCAGCATCAAAGCTATGACCTTTCTTTGTGCCTTGTTTGACGAGAGGAGGGGAACGTGTTAAAATTCCCCTCGTTCCTTACGTGGTGCGGAGCGGGGGTATGATGTCTCCCGACTCGGGAGCCGGAAAGGAATCTTTCGGGGCGTAGCGCAGCCTGGTTAGCGCGCTTGGTTCGGGACCAAGAGGTCGGAGGTTCAAATCCTCTCGCCCCGACCATCGAGAGAAAAAGGAGGCTCGGGGCTCGTTCCCCGGGCCTCCTTTCGCAAGGCCGCATTTTCTGCAGAAAGAGAGGAGGGAGGATCGTGACGGGGAAAAAACCCTCTTCGCGAAACGGGAGACTGCGGGAGAGCTCCGCCGGGACCGGTGGGGGCCATGCCGCCTTTCTGCCCGTCTCCCGCGGGGATATGGAGTCCCGGGGTTGGGAGGAACTGGATTTCCTCTTCGTCAGCGGGGACGCCTACGTCGACCACCCCTCCTTCGCCGCCGCCCTGATCTGCCGGCTCCTGGAGCACGAAGGCTACAGGGTCGGCATCGCAGCACAGCCGGACTGGCGCGGAGACGACGACTTCACCGCAATGGGGCGTCCCCGGCTCGGGGTACTTGTGGGGGCCGGCAACCTGGATTCGATGCTGGGCAAATTGACGGCGTCCAAGAAGGTACGGAGCACGGACGCCTATTCGCCCGGCGGGCGCAGGGGGCTGCGCCCCGACCGCGCCACCCTGGTCTACTGTCAGCGGATACGCCGCCTCTGGGGAGACATCCCCCTGATCGTCGGCGGCGTCGAGGCCAGCCTGCGCCGATTCGTCCATTACGACTACTGGTCGGACGCCCTGAGGCGTTCGATCCTGATCGACAGCCAGGCGGACCTGCTGGTCTACGGGATGGGCGAGCGGCAGATTCTGGAGATCGCCGGGGCTTTGTCCGACGGCGTCCCGGTCGATGCGATACGGAACGTGAAGGGCACCTGTTATGCCGCAGGGCCGGACGGCCTGCCGGAGGCGTTCGTCGAGCTGCCCTCCTGGAAGGAGATATCGGCGAGCAAGAGCTGCTTTGCGGAGGCCTACCGGATATCCTCCCTGGAACAGGACCCGATCAAGGGACGGCCCCTTGTCCAGCACCATGAGAAAAAGGCGCTGGTTCAGCTTCCTCCCGCTCTTCCCCTCTCGGAAAAAGAGATGGATGCCGTCTACGATCTCCCTTACAGGCGGACCTGGCATCCGATGTACGACGCCGACGGCGGGGTCCCCGCGCTTGCCGAGGTACAATTCAGCGTGACCAGCCATCGGGGGTGTTTCGGGAGCTGCTCGTTCTGCGCCATTCATGCCCACCAGGGACGAATCATCCAGGCGCGGAGCCACACGTCGATTTTGCGTGAGGTCCGGCTGCTGACGCGCCTGCCCGGGTTCAAGGGGTATATCCACGATATAGGGGGGCCGACGGCGAACTTCCGGCATCCCTCGTGCTCCCATCAGATGACGCGGGGCGCGTGCAGGGGAAGGGAGTGTCTTTTCCCAACCCCTTGCAGGAACCTGGACGCCAGCCACGCAGACTACCTCGAACTTCTGAGAAAGTGCCGGGCCGTCCCCGGGGTAAAGAAGGTATTCGTACGGTCCGGGCTGCGCTACGATTATCTTCTGCTGGCCGGGGCGGACGGGCGGAGGTTCCTGGAGGAGCTGTGCGAACATCATGTCAGCGGCCAGCTCAAGGTGGCCCCGGAACATGCCTCGCCCACGGTCCTGAGGTACATGAGGAAGGGCGACGCGGGAGAGTATCGAAAGTTCATGGCCCTCTACGAGGCTGTGAACAGACGCCTGGGAAAAAAGCAGTATCTCGTCCCCTACTTCATGACCTCGCATCCCGGTTCGGGGCTTCCGGAAGCGGTGGAGCTGGCGGAGTTCGCCGCAGAGCTCGATTTCTGTCCGGAGCAGGCCCAGGACTTCATCCCGACCCCCGGCAGCCTGTCGACCTGTATGTACTACACGGGCATGGACCCCTTCACGCGGGAGCCCGTCTTCGTGCCCCGCTCCGCCGGAGAACGGCGCGACCAGCGGGCGCTGCTTCAGCACCGCATGCCCCAAAACAGGGAACGGGTCCTGGAGGCCCTGAGGAAGGCCGGCAGGATGGACTGCGTCAAGGCCCTCTTTCCAGATGGGACGATGGGGAAGGCCGCCCACGGGCCCCGGCAGGAACGCCCGAAACGCGGAGAAGCGGCGCCAGCTCGACGGCGACCACGGAGGAGAAGATCAGGAGACAGCCAACCGCCATTCTGAACGTGAAGGCCTCACCCAGAAGGAAGATGCCGCCAAGCAGCCCAAACAAGGACTCGAGCCCGAGCAGGAGAGCGGCATGGCTGGGCAGGGTGAACTTCTGCGCGCAGTTCTGGATCAGGAAACAGGCAAACGTCGCAAAAAAGGTGGCGAAGCCGACCTCGATGAGCCCTCGGGTGCCCTGCCATACGAGGGGATCGTGGGAGACGAGCCCCACAAGCGCCGACAGGGCGGCGGTTACCAGGAACTGAACGAAGGTGAGCACGATGGGATCCCCGCGGGCAGCATAGTGCCCGATGGAGATGATCTGTCCCGCGAACATGAACGTCGAGGCGATGGTCAGAATATCCCCGCGGTTTATCGGCCCGGAGAGGTCCGACGTCAGGAACCCCATGCCGATGAAACAGACCAGGGCCGCCGCCAGGGTGAGCCAGCCGGGGAAGAGCCTTCGCAGGCCCCACAGGAGCAGGGGCACGAGGACCACATACCCCGCGGTCAGGAAGGCCTGTCTGCCCGCCGCGGTGTAGTTCAGGCCGAGGGTCTGGAGCCCCATGCCCAGGAAGAGAAACAGGCCGATGACGGCGCCTCCGAGGAGGTCCCCGCCGGAGGCCCTCCGTATGCGTTTGGGGAAGAAAAACAACATCAAGAGCGTTCCGCCTCCGAATCGCAGGAAGAGCAGCCACCACGTGGGGTAGACGGAGAGCCCGGATTTCATGGCGACGAAGCCGAGCCCCCACAGAAAGGCGCAGGCCAACAAGGCCGCATCGGCAAGCCACATCCGGATTCCGAAGGCCATGCGGACGGAGGAACGGAGCGCGGGCTCGGAAACGACGGTCTGAACATCGGCGGAAGTACGGGAGAATTCGTGGTCCATGCGGGGCCTCACCTTTCCTGCAGTCAGTATGAATCGTTCGTCGGGCAGGAGGGAGCGGCGGAGAAAGAGACGCCCTCTACACCCCTTCGACCGTAGACTATAATATCGGGATGTCGGACCGTTTCCATCGGGAAGGATCCGTATTTCTCTCTTGGCTCCGGGCCGTTTTTTCCGGAGAATGAGGTAGAATATTCAAGGTTGTACCAACGAGTCCTTGTCAGGTGAGGTGGAGGCTCTTGAACGATATGGCCGAGCGCATCGGTATCTATGCGGCAAGTCGAATTTCCGCGCTACTCCCCGAGCTGATCTTCCGGGAGCAGCGCGGAGGAGATACGGGCCTGAACGCCCATCTGGAGATCGCGGAGGCGTATCCCAAAATGGGCAAGGTCGTCGGGCTCCAGGTCCGCTCCGAGGAGGGCGGCTCCCTCGAACGCACGGCCCGGGGCTACGTCTGCCGCGGGGAGATGTCTCATGTCGCCTATTGGCTCCAGCACTCCCTTCCCGTGCTTGTGATGGTCTATGACGCTCAGCGCGATCGGATCCACTGGGAGTCCGTCTCGCCGGAGACGATCGAGATATCGGGGCAGAACTGGGAGCTTCTGGTGCCGTACGATCAGGTCTACGGTCCGGACTCCGTGGGGGCGATCGTCGATCTGCCCTGTTACAGCCCCTACTTGGCGCGCCTCGCCCTGGACCGTCCCTGGATGGAGATCATCGGGGGCGGAGGCGGTATTCTGCTGGAGATGGACGAATGGATCAATCGGCCCACGGCCAAGGGGAGCCTTCGGCTTTGTGTGCTGCAGGAGAATGGGGGGCGGGAGGCCGTCTTTGAATGGCCCTTCCAGACCGATGCCGACATGCCCCATATCTTTCGTCTCCCCTCCCTTTTCCCGTGGGCCCTCATCGAGGTGGACGGGGCCTTTTACCGCGAGAAGGGCGCGGAGCCGTCCGGGGCGTTGTTCCCCTGGACCGTGGAGGCCGGGGAGATCGCCCGTTTCCAGCTTCGCCTCTCCCTGAACGATCTTGGGCGCTCCTTCCTGACGACGGAGCGCTTTCTGAGGCGGGGAGAGTTCCCCGAGGGGAATGCGGGCGGGGAGTTCGGAGAGGATTATCGAAGGGGAATCAAGTTTCAGATCTATGACGCGAGAGACGACTGAACCGACTTATCGGCAATGTCTTACCCGCCCCGCGGAGGGTTGAGTTATGGAAGAACGGACACAGGGCACCGAGACAAAAATCCGGAGGGACATCCCGCTTGAGGAATTGTCCAATTTTTGTTCCGGTGTGGCCGAGGTGGCCGACGACATCATAGGGGAGTCCGGGGGAATCCTCCTCCCGAGGGGGACCCCTTTGTCGTCTTTGGCCTCCTCGATCGACAGGGTCGAGGCGAAACTGCGCCGCTCCAACATCCGTGCCATACCGGTCGTTCTGCCCGGAACCTCCGATTTGCAGAACCTCGAGGACTATCTGAAAGCGGCGGATCCCGCGGTCATGCCGCTGGAGCCGGAACTGGCGCGTCAGACGGTCTCGCAGGTGGAGGATGTATTCAGCCGCATCAAAGAGGGGGAGTGCACGACCGAGGACGTCCAGAACCTCGCGGAGCAGGGGCGCACCCTTGCCCGGAGGATCTCGGGGGCCCCTCAACTGATGTTCTGTCTGGGGCAGGTCCGGAACTGGGATGAATACACGAGCGTCCATTCCCTGAACGTCGCCCTCCTTTCGAGTTTTCTGGCGGAGCGCCTTTTCCCGGGCAGAACCGAATTGGCGGAGTTTATGGCTATCGGCGGCATCCTGCACGACCTCGGGAAGGCAAGGGTCCCCCTCGAGGTGTTGAACAAACCGGGCAAGCTCACGGACGGCGAGTTCGCCGTCATGAAGAGACATCCGGAACTGGGCGAGGAGCTCGCGGTTTCCAACGGAATCACGGACCGCCGTTCCCTCGAGGTCATCCGGGGACATCACGAACGCTACAACGGCGGCGGATATCCGGACAACCTGAATGGGACGGCGATCTCGAACGAGGCGCGGATCGCGGCGGTGGCGGACGTCTTCGACGCCCTGACCGCCAAGAGGGTCTACAAGAACCCCATGCCGAGCCGGGAGGCCATGTCCGTCATGACCGGCGCGATGTCGGCACACTTCGATCCTGACGTGATGAGGGTTTTGCTTCTATCCGTAGGGATATATCCTTCAGGCTCCCTGGTGGAGCTCTCCGACGGCAGCGTCGGTACGGTCGTGGGGGCTTATGGAAAGGACCTGGTGCGTCCCAAGGTGGCGATCACCCTGGACCGGTTCGGCAACAGACTGACGGAGAAAAAACTCATAGACCTTTCCGAGGAGCGGGAGCTGTTTGTCAAGCGTTCGCTCCGATCCGACGATAAAGATAAACTGGCTTTTTGAGCGTCATCGGGACGTAAAACTTCCGCCGTTGCGTTCCTTCGAGGGGTGTGCTCGCAATGGCGTTTTGCGTCCCGTTCGACCGTTTTCAGACAGGTTGTGCCGTGTTCTGTGTGAATATCGAGGGGGTGTGTTGTCGTTGGCCGAAAAAAAACAGTTCAGGGTGGGGGTCAACATCGCATGGTGCAAGGGATGTTCCCTGTGCGTCGGAGTCTGCCCGAAATCCGTGCTGGAGCTGAGCGACCGTCTGAAATCGACGCCGGTTCGGGAACACGATTGCATTGGCTGCCGTCAGTGCGAAAATATCTGTCCGGACCTTGCGATAACGATTACGGAAAAGGAGAAAGAGGGGGATGCGGATGCCTGAGTTCGCTTTCTGGCAGGGTAATACCGCTCTGGCGCACGGCGCCCTTTTGGCGGGCTGCAACTTCTTCGGAGGGTATCCGATCACCCCTTCCACGGAGATCGCGGAGGTCATGGCCGAGGAGCTTCCCAAGAGGGGGGGGCACTTCATCCAGATGGAGGACGAGATTGCGGGAATCGCCTCCGCTATCGGCGCCTCCATCGCCGGGGCCAAGGCGCTGACGGCGACCTCCGGTCCCGGTTTCTCCCTGAAACAGGAGAACCTTGGCCTCGCCTACATCGCGGAGATCCCCATCGTGGTCGTGGACGTCATGCGGGGAGGGCCCTCGACGGGTACGCCAACCAAGACGGCTCAGCAGGACGTCATGCAGGCGCGATGGGGGACCCACGGCGACCATGCGACGATCTGTTATTCTCCATCGTCGGTGCAGGAGTGCTATGACCTTGCCGTCAAGGCATTCAACATGGCGGAGCGATTTCGCCAGCCCGTATTGATCCTGAGCGACGAGGTCGTGGGCCACATGAGGGAAAAGGTCACGAAGAGGGATCCCTCGTCCGTCAAGCTGGAGAACCGGCCGCGCCCATCGGTCCCGCCCGAGAAATTCACCCCCTACGAGCCGAACCCCGTGACGGGAGTTCCGGCCATGGCTTCCTTCGGAGACGGCTACTCCTGGCACGTCACGGGGCTGACGACCAACGACTGGGGGTTCCCGACGAACAATCCGCCGGAGATCGAAAGGAAGATACTGCGCCTGATGAGCAAGGTGGAACGGGTCAGGTCCCAGGTCGTGGAATACGAATCCGAGTTCATGGACGGGGCGGGCATCGTCGTGGTGGCCTACGGAAGCGTCGGCCGCTCCGCCCTGCGCGCCGTCCGGGACGCACGCAGGAAGGGGATTCCCGTCGGATTCTTTCGCCCGATAACACTTTGGCCCTTTCCGGATGCGGAACTGGCCAAAATGGCCCTTGGAGCGAGGACGATCATCGTCCCCGAGCTCAACTGCGGTCAGATGGTCCTCGAGGTGGAGCGCCTGTTCCGCGGCAGAAGCGAAGTTCTGCCCCTGAACCTCGTGAACGGCGAGCTTTTCAAGCCGTCCGAGATTGCCCGTAAGATCGAGGAGGTGGCCTGACATGCCGAGTGCAGAGGTCCTCAGCTGGGTTCGGACGCGGTTCATGCCCCATATCTGGTGTCCGGGGTGCGGGCACGGCATCATCATGCACGCCCTGATCCGGGCGCTTGTCGCGCTCAAGAAGGAGAAGTCCAACACGGTGCTGGCCTCGGGGATCGGCTGTTCCAGCCGCATGGCGGGCTACATCAACGCCTGCACGCTTCACTCCACCCACGGACGCTCCCTGGCGTTCGCGACGGGGATCAAGCTGCACCGCCCGGAACTCACCGTGGTGGACGTGATGGGGGACGGCGACTGCACGGCCATCGGGGGAAACCATTTCATCCATGCCTGCCGGCGCAACATCGACATCACCGCCATCGTCATGAACAACAACATTTACGGCATGACCGGCGGGCAGGCCAGCCCGACGACGCCCTTCGGCGCCTGGGCCTCGACGACGCCCTTCGGCGCCATCGATCCGGCCTTCGACATCTGCAGGCTGGCGGAGGGGGCAGGCGCCTCCTACGTGGCTCGTACGACCATCGCCAATCCCCGCCAGGCCGAGACGTACATCACGAACGGGATCAGGAAGAAGGGGTTCTCGGTCATCGAGGTGGTGACCCACTGCCATACCCAGTTCGGCCGCAAGAACAACCGCAGGCTTCCCATCGAGAACTACAATTTCTTCAAGGAGGCCTCCATCCCCCTCGCCAAGGCCCGGACGATGAGCCCCGAGGAGCTGGAGGGCAGGATCGTCTGCGGTGAATTCGTCAACAAGGACGTCCCGGAGTATACGGAACAGTACCGGAAGTTGGTCATCGACAAGGTGAGGGGGTAGAGGGGATATGGCGGCGGAGAGGTTTGAAATTCGCATCGCCGGATCCGGCGGACAGGGGGTCATTCTGGCCACGGAACTGATCGGCCAGGCCATTACGTACTACGAACCGGAGCTTTACGTCGTCCAGTCTCAGGCCTACGGTCCCGAGGCGAGGGGCGGAAAGTCCAAGGCCGAGGTCGTCATATCGTCCGAGCCCATCGACTACCCCAAGGTGATTGCCCCCAGCCTCCAGGTCATCCTGACCCAGGCTGCCGCGGACGAGTTCGCGACCGATACCAAGCCCGGGGGACGGATCGTGTACGACGATTTCTTCGTCACGGACCTTCCGGGCGTGCGCACGGGGGAATACGGCGGCGGCAGCGTCGAGAGCACCCAGGCTCGTATCGACGCCCGCATCTACGTGTTGCCCATCGTCAGGACGGCCCGGGAGAAGCTGGGACGGGAGATCGTCACGAACATGGTGGCCCTGGGCTGCGTCGGGCGGATCCTGGAGCTGGAAAAGATCGCCTCCCCCGATTCCCTGCGCAAGGTGATCGCGGCGCATTTTCCCGTGCAGAAGATCGCGGACCTCAACCTCCAAGCATTCGACGCCGGGTACGAGGTCCTGAAGCAGATGCCTCTGCCCGATTGATTTTTTACTTCCAAGACCCCAGGGTTTCGACAAGGGGAGCCGAGAACGAACGAACAAGACGGGCGCCTTTTCGGCGCCCGTCTTGTTCGTTCGTACAAAGATGTCCGGAATCGAGTCCGCCGACGATCACTCGATGACGAGCGGGGCCGGCGTCTCGCCGATAAAGCGTATCTCGGGGTCGTACATTCCCTCGGCCGAGATGGGCGGCATGGCGAAGGTCCCCTTCGTCACCGCCCGAACCCGGAAGCGATACGTCGCCGCCTCCGAGATCTGGTCGGCGAAGAGCAGCAGGCGATCGTCTCTGACGTCGCTGCGGAACAGGCTTGCCTCCTCGCCCTCGTCCGAGAGCCTCGGGTTCTCGATTTCCAGCCCTGCGGGGAGCAGGCAGGAGAGGGCCAGATTGCTTACGGGAAGGGAAGGCACGAGGGTCAGGACAACCTGGATCCTCATCCCCTGAGGCACGGGCCTGGATGGGTCGAGCTTGTTTCCCTTCTCGTCGAGCCAGGTACTGGTGACCTTCAACCCCCGGCTCTCGGGCTCGGGCCGATCGACGGGATATCCGAGAAGCGTCCAGCTGTAGTAGCCGCTGCCCGTCCCATTGACGGAAAGCACGAGACCGGACTCCGGCAGATCGGACACGGCGGCCGAGGCGGAGCTTCCGCTCCGGAACTGGAGCAGCTCCTTCTTTTCCGCATCGAGCAAGGAGCCTTCGAGCTGGGCCTTCTCGGTCCCGACCTTCAGGCTGTATCGGCCAAGCGCCATCAGGACCGCGGCATTGTCCTGCGTGCTGTACCAGCGATTTTCCTCTCCCGCCTTCAGAAGCCGCGCCGCCAGCTGCACCGCCTCCGAGGCACCGGGCTCGACCTCCATCCAGAGCGAGAGCAGCTGAGCGTCGTTGCGGACGTCGGACTCGAGAGTCCTGTAGCGGGACTCGGCCGGAGCCGAACCGCCCTTGAGCCCCAGAGCGCGCAGCGCGTCCGGCCGGCCCTCGGTCAGGGCTGCAGCCCCGGCGAGCCAGATAGCGCCGGACGGCCACATGTTCGTCTGATTCTCCTTCAGGTACTCGATCCAACCGAGCGGCTTTTCTCCGCTGAGCGCAAGGACGTAGGTTCCGTAAGCCTTCGTGGTGAAGTCGTCCTTCTCCGCGGACGGGTACCGGTTGTCGGGCAGGGACGCCAGGTACTCCTTCAGCCAGTTCATCGCTCCCCGAAGCATCTCCTCGGGATAGGGCACCCCCGCCTTGCGGGCCTCCACCAGGAAGTGCGTTGCGTAGACGCTGCCCCACGCGTAGGTGGACGTGCCGCCGGGCCACATCGTAAAGGACCCGTCGTAGAGCTGCATGGACTGTATCCGCGCTATCGCCGAATCGGTCTTGTCCTTCGCCGCGCGGCTGTCGACCAGGAGCGGATCGACCTTCGCCACGGCCTCCGGCAGGACCAGGAAGGGCCATGCGCTGGAGAGGGTCTGCTCCAGGCAGCCGTAGGGATAGTTCAGCAGGTAGGTGACGGCCCGGGTCAGGTCCACGGCCGGGGAGTCCGACAGGGTCAGGCTGCCCAGCAGGTCGCCGGCAAAGTCCTTTCTCGGGATGTCGATGCGCGTCTCCCCCGCCTTGAAGGTCCCGGACCCCGACCTCGAGACGATGGGCCAGGGCGAACGGACGGGCAGCTCGATCTCCTGATCGAAGCTCTTCTCCGCTCCTTCCTCGGTCCAGGAGGTCCGCACGGTCCACGTCGCGGTGCCGGGTTCGAGCGCCTTCACGGTCGTCCCCCACCTGGCGGACTCCTTTGGCCCTATCGACAACGTCGTCGCGGATTCATCGGGTTTCAGGCCGCCTTGCACGAGGATCTCGACCTTGACGTCGCGGCTCTCCTCCGAGGTGTTGAACACGGTCACGGGGGCGTTGAAGGCGTCGCCGGGGGCGGCGAAGCGCGGCAGGTCCGCCTCCGTCACCACGCTGCGGGCGATTTGGACCGCCTGCTCCGCCATCCCGAACCGATTGCCCGAGGCCGCGACGGCGAAGAGCTTTCCACGCCCGCTGAACTCCGGCAGCACGAGTTCCGTCCTCACGACGCCCGACTCGTCCGCCGAGAGGACTCCCTGGAAGAGGGAGAGGATCTTGAAGCGCTGCGCGGTATCGGACCCCGCGAGGGCGGCTACGGCCGCTCCGCCTGCGGGATGCAGGAGCTCGGTGCCGCGGGATTCCACGGGGATGAGCAGGTCGTAGAGGTCGTACCCCTGAGAGCCGAGTTCCTTGAGCCCCCAGAAATGATTCAGGAGGTCCGGCGTTTTGTAGCCCGTCAGACCAAGGACGGCGTCGTCGACCAGCGCCAACGAGACCTCGGCCTTGGCCGGCTTCCCCTCCGCATCCCTGAGGGTCAGCGTCACCGGGAACGCCGTTGCGGGCTCGGTTTTCTCCTTGGCCTCCATGGAGATGTCCAGACGATAGGCCGAGAGGTCCGTCTTCAGGCGCACGGCGCCGACGGCACGGTGGGCGCCCCAGGCCTCCTCCTCGGCGACCGGGCGAATGAGCCATGCGGTGCACCAGGCGTTCGGGACCATCTCCGCGGTCACGGGAACCTCGACGACGGTCTCGGCCTTATCGACCTTCACGACATTGCGGGAGATCAACCCGGCCCCCTCCACGCTGAACAGCAGGAGCCCCTCGAAGGGTGAGCGCAGCGTCACTTTCGCCGTGTCCCCGACCTTGTAGAACTCCCTGTCCGTCTCGACCTCGACGCGGTCGAGCAGCTGAGAGCCGCCGCGGTCGGCATACGCGGGATCGTCCGCGTAGAATCGATACGAGGCCCGTGCCTTCTCATCCCCGTCGGAGACGCGAATCAGATAGGTTCCCCAATGATCCGGCTTGAACGATACCGTCCCCAGGCCATCCTTGAGGGTGAGGGACTTCCTTGCGACCTCGGACAGCTCCTCGGTGCTCTGCCAGCGCGTATGGCCGTCCAGCGTCACCATGTTGTAGTTCCAGGTCACGCGATAGAGCACCGCGTTCAGCTCGCCGGGATCCGCCGGGTCCTCCTTGGGGTCGATGGCCGCCACCTTGAAGTCCAGATCCTTCTTGACGGCCAATTTCCCCTCGGGCGCCGCAATCCCCAGAAGCCACGGAGTGGGGTAGTAGGGAAGGGTCAGCGACTTGGAGACCCACCGCCCGCCGTCCTCCTGCACCTCGGCCCTCAAGGTCAAAGCGATGATCGAGGGCGCCGACCAATCGGCGTCAAGGCTCAGACTGAATTCCGCCTTTCCGGATTCGTCGAGCTTCGCCTCGTCGAACTCTCCGTCGCCGGCCGAGAAGGCCCGCGAGGAGTCCCCGAAGACATACCCCTTCCACCGGTCCTGAACGGGCGCGAAGTCGGAGGCCCTGGTCGTCCAGTAGGCCTTTGCCGGCAGCCCCGCGCCGTCCACCCCAAAGAGGTAGCGCGCGTAGACGTCCATCTTCACGGTGTCCTCGTGGAGCAGAAACTTGGATTCCGTCTCGGCCTTCACCTCAATGCGCGGAGGGGCGAAATCCTCCACGTGGAAGTTCATCCTGGCCAGCGGATCGTCCTCCTTCCCGGGGACGACGAGGGAGAGCGTCCAGGCCCCGGTCAGGGCGTTCGAGGGGAGGGAGAGCGTGAAGGGCGCGCCGCCTTCGTCGTCGAGGAGCACCGTCTCCTGACGGACCTTGCGTCCCAGGGGATCGCGGGCGACGAAGAGGACGGGGAACGCCTTGGGGGTCGTGACGTCGCTGTTGCGCACCACGGCCTTGAACGGGGCCTCCTCACCGGTTCGGTAGATGTCCCGGGGGGAGAAGAGGGCCGCGTCGTAACCGGACCTCAGCCAGGGGCGTCCGGCCGTGTCGAAAGTTTCCTGGGAGAGCAGCCCCCTCGTCAGGCGAACGAAGGTGATGTCCTCGCCGCGGGTGACGACGGCCAGCTTGGGGGTCTCGTTCTCGCTCGTGCTCCAGGGCTCCTGCCTCTGAATCACGAGAAGCCCGTCCTTGTCGGTCTTTCCCTCGGCCAGGACCTGATTGGCCCCGCTGTAGACACGCACCTCGGCGCCCTCGACGGGCTGGACCGAGGAGAGCGTGTTGGCCCAGAGCAGCATTCCGTCCTCCCAGACTCGCGCCACGAGCCCCAGGTCGCTCAGGTTGACGATCTGAGTCTCCTCGTCCCAATATTCCCCATCGGGGTCGCGGACGGAGAGCAGGAACAAGCCCCGTTTGCCCCCGCCGATCTCCTCCAGGGAGAGGGCGCGGCGCACCTTTTCATTCAGGGGAAGCGAGAGGTCGAACTCGCTGCTGTGGACCCTTTTGGCCAGATCCCTCTGGAACGAGTCGTAATCGCCGCGGATCACGTAGGGAATGTTGTTCTCGTAGAGCCTCCAGAGGTCCACCTGAAGTTTTTTGACGTTGACGAGGTCCAGGGGAACCCTTCCGTCCCCGATAGCCGCGAGGTACACGCCCGGGGCGGGCAGGGAGATCGAGGACTTCAGGTCGGGCATGATGACGGCCTGTTTGAACTCCTCCTCCAGCACGAGCCCGCCTTCCTTCGCGGGGAGCCCCTTGCGGAGGGTGACGACGAAACGGCTGCGCGGCTTGAAGTCCCCGTTTATGCTGAACCTGCCGCCATACTCGTAGGAGAGCGTAAAGGGGACGGACGGCTCGATGGAGATGAAATCCTTGGCCGCCTCGGTGTCCACGGCGAAGCTGCAGTTGACGGCAATCGATTCCTCGTCGGCACCGAGGCTCTCCACGACCAGGACCGGTTTGAGAATCACCGTGGCGGAGTAATCCTCCGCCAGGCCGAGATCCCCGCCCCCGGCGGTCAGGCCGGAGGCCAGCTTGACGGTCAGCTTCAGCGCCTTCGAGACATCCGGAATGCTGAGCTGGGCCCGGATCGTCTTGGACGGAAGCGCTCCGGCCAACGAGAAGGAGAGCTTCTCCTCATTTTCGTTCAGGACGCTCAGAAATCCCTTCAGCCTGACAGGATCCACCGGCATGTTGAACTCCAGGAGCAGGGCGGCCCTTCCGCCGCGTTCCCGCACCGCGCGGACGCCATTCACGGACAGGGAATCCGTCTGGAACCGAAACTCCCCGGTCCCTATCTTCCCCCCCTTGAGGGTCTTCAGGCCCTCGCGGATGGCGGCGACGTAGGAGGTCCCCGCGTCGAGAGGCGCCAGGAGACGGGCCCTGAAGGTACGGGGATTCTGCCACTTTCCCTCCGCCTGGATCGCCGGCGTCACGGTGAAGGGAAAGTCCTCCGGTCCGACCGTCTTGTCGACGTCCCCGGCCGACACCATGACGTCCTTGAAGACGATGCGAAAGGAGACGTTCTCCGAGACCCTCCCCGTGGGGGCGAAACTCTGAACCCCCGCGGGCAGCGCACCTTCTCCCGGAGACGCGCTCCATGAGCATGAGAACAGAACCAACAGCAACAGCAGCCCCAAAATTTTTTTCTGCACCGATGTCCTCCTCCTTAATGATGAATGAGTTCGAAAAGTGACCGGCGACCGGTCTGGCAGGACGTGTCCTCCTTCTTCCGCAAATCGATTATAACTTATGAAGAGGATGAAGGTGGGCGTTCGCGAGGGGTGGTTTTTGGGGGTGGGAAAGAGGTGGGATACGAAATTCGGGGAAAAAACGCGTCCCCTCTTTCGGGCTTCGCGTGTACAATAGCCTGTATCCGCTATGAAGATTGCCGGGACTCCGATCCGTTCGGGGCAAAGCGGGCAGGGGGGAGCGTTCGATGGAGGGGCCGGAGGAAATGGCAGGGATGGGCGACATCAAACAGTTCGTGATCGTGACGGGCATGTCCGGGGCCGGCAAGACGACGGCCCTCAAGGTTCTCGAGGATCTTGGCTTTTTTGCGATCGACAATATCCCTCCCGGTCTTCTGCCGCAGCTCTTCACTCTGTTGACGGGGCACCGCGCCGCCGTCCGGACGGGGGTCGCGGCGACGATCGACATCCGGAACGTCGAGCGGCCGGGCGATTTTCTGAAGGTCGTCGACGACATCCGAAGCGTGATGCCGCGGGTACGGATCATCTTTCTGGATACGTCCGACGATGCCCTGATCCACCGGTTCGAGCAGACCCGGCGCCGTCACCCCCTGGGGGGCGACCTCTCCGTGCAGGAGGGGATCCGAAGGGAGCGCGCCCTTCTGGCCCCCATACGGGACCGGGCCGACGTCGTGATCGACACCTCCCTCATGGACCCCCAGCAGCACCGGCAGCGCCTGCTTCAGGAGTTCCTGGGGGACGTCGAAAACGGGATGTCCCTGATCCTGAGCTCCTTCGGCTTCAAATACGGGGTTCCCCAGGACAGCAACTACGTTCTCGACGTGCGCCTCCTTCCCAACCCCTTCTACGTCCCGGAGCTGAAGCCCCTCACGGGGACGGATCCCGCCGTCCGGGAATACCTCCTGTCCTTTCCCGAAACCGTGGAGTTCCTGGAGCAAAGCGGGCGCTTTCTGGACTTCCTCGTTCCCCGTTACCTGGAGACGGGCAAGATGCAGCTGCACGTCGCCATCGGCTGCACGGGAGGTCAGCATCGTTCGGTTGCCGTCGCGGAGTGGCTTTATCGCCGTTACGAAAAACTGCGTGGCGGGGTCGCCATCATCCACCGGGACAGGGCGCGGGTACAGCCATGGTGATCGAATGGGCACTGAGCTTCGCCCTGGGCTTATTCACGGCGTTCTTCCTCATGGTGGTGTTCGGCATCCGTCCGTTCCGCGGCAGGCGCGTCCGGGCCGAGGACCCGTTCAAGGGGGCCATCGAGCGGCGTCTGTCCTCGGGGCCCTTCATCGTGGCCGTCGGCGGGGGGACGGGGCTCTCCACGCTGCTGAAGGGGATGAAGGCCTTCACCCGCAACATCACGGCGGTCGTGGCCGTGACGGACGAGGGAGGGAGCTCCGGGCGCCTGCGCACCGAATGGGGGGTCCTGCCGCCCGGGGATGTGCGGAACTGCATGGTCGCCCTCGCGGAGAACGACAACTCGCTCAAGCAGCTGCTGGATTTTCGATTCGACCGGGGGGAGCTCGCCGGGCACAGCCTGGGAAATTTGCTGCTTCTGGCCGTCTCGGAGCTCTGCGGCGACTTCAGGGTCGCGGTCGAGCAGATGAATCACCTTCTGGCCATCCGGGGCAGGGTCCTGCCCGTCACCACCGAGCCCATCTCCCTTGCGGGGACGACGAAGGATGGAACGAGGGTACGGGGAGAGCTCGAGATATCGCGAAACGGCCGAAGCATCAAGGAGATCTGGCTCGAGCCCCAGAATGCCCGCCCCCTCGCCGAGGTGCTCCAGGCGGTGGATGGGGCGGAGATGATCCTGCTGGGGCCGGGGAGCCTCTTCACCAGCGTCATCCCCAACCTTCTCCTGCCGGACTTCTCGAGGAGGCTCTGCGCCTCCCCGGCGCCGAAGGTGTACGTCTGCAACCTGATGACCCAGCCCGAGGAGACGGAGGGCATGAACATCCTCCAGCACCTCGAGTGGGTCTCCGCAGCGCTGGGAAAGGTGCCCGAATTCATCGTCGTCAACAGCGAGCCCATACCGGACGACATCGTCGCGGCCTACGGCCGGGACGGGGCGGCGCCGCTCCATCTGAACCGTCATCAGAGGGAGGAACTGCGCCGGCTGGGCTGTACCTGCATCGAGGTCCCCATGGTGCGCATCACGGAGGCGCGGCTCCTGCGTCACGACTCCCAGAAGCTGGCGGCGGTCCTCTTCCGGCTTTATCGGGATCTGGATATCTGACTTGAATTCCCTGGCCGAAGAACTCTGGGACGAATGGATCGTCCATCCCGCCGAGGATCCCCTCCAGGCGGAGGCGGAGTGTGCGGGGCTGCTCTCGGGACTGGCGCCGGGGCACGGCAGGGACCCCCTGCAGATCGGCACCTCACGCCTTTGGGCCGTCCGCCGTCTCTTTCGCCTCTGGCGAAGGACGTCCTGGACCGAACGCTGGAGCCTTGCCGACGCGCTGGCCGTCCCGCAGGACATGAAGGGCCGCGTGCGCATCCGCCTGCCCGACGACCTTCCGGCGATGCTCGAGTCCTACGGTGCGGAACTGCTGGAGGCCGCCTCTCCGACCACTTTGCACTGGTCCTGGCTGCGCGGCTTTTGGGGAGGGTGCGGGGGGCTTTACGTCCCGAGGTCCGGATACTACCTGGTCCTGCGCGTCTCCTCGCCCCCCGCGGCCGCGATCCTGAAGGGGCTCCTGCCGAGGACGCGCATCGTATGGCAAAAGCGCCTGCTTCATGGAACGCACGAGATGATCCTGCGCGATCAGCAGAAGATCGTGACCTTCCTCAGCAAGCTGGGGCTGACGGGGATATCCCTGCGCATGGAGGACATGGCCATCATGCGGTCGATGCGGGACCGGGCCAATCGGATCCGAAACTGCGACACGGCCAATATCAAGAGGACCCTCAAGGTCGCCGAGGAGCAGACGGCGCTGGCCCTCGAAATTCGGGACGCCGGGCTCATCGAGCGGCTTCCCCCGGCCCTGCGCCAGTTGGTCGAGGCCCGCTTGGGAAATCCCGAGGCCTCCCTCGCGGAATTGGGAGAGGGGCTCTCTCCACCGATCACTAAAAGTACGGTAAAATATCGTTGGCAGCGATTGAGCGGTTATGCCGAGACCTTGACGGCAAGCCAGGATGGGATCGAGGCTGAAGGTAAGGAAAAAGGCACGTTGGGAGGGGTCGAAGGTGAAACTGAAAACGTTCGGTCTTGAGGACATAAAGGATAAAAAA
>NZ_CALIAA010000318.1 GCF_938040765.1 uncultured Fretibacterium sp. | reverse complement strand
TTAAGTGATGCCATGCGTCTTTCGGGTCCTGCATTGACGGTGCAGACCTACAGGGCAGATAACCTCATGTGCCATGTAGCGCTTGAGATGGCTCATCCTGGCGACGTGCTTGTTGTCGATGCCTGCGGTTTTCGCGATACCGGACTGTGGGGAGCCCTGATGACGGCCATGGCCAAGAAGAAATCTCTGGGTGGTCTTGTCATGGACGGGGGAGTCCGTGACAAGCTGGAAATCATTGCCATGGATTTCCCCGTATTTTCGGCCGGAATCTCCCCTATGGGTGGATTTAAGGACTCGCCTGGCTCGGTGAATGTTCCGATCGCCTGTGGCGGTGTCAGCGTCTCACCCGGGGATATCGTTGTCGGCGATGCGGATGGGGTTGTTGTAGTTCCGGCGGCAATGGCCGATCTCATTGCGGAATCGGCCGAAGCGGTGGTGCATAAAGAATCGTTACTGCTCCAGAAAATTCATGACGGGGAGTCTTTATTCGACCTCTTGGAGCTTCCTCCCGTTGCCGAAAGACTTAATCTGTCGTCCTTCAAAAGGTATAAGGCATAACCACGTTCTCCTGTCTTCATTCGTTCCGCTTCCTGCAAAAAATCGAAAAGGATAAAAGGAGTGTGGAAAATATGAAATACTGGTCCGGATTGGCGCTGCATAAAAAAATTTTTGTCATGCTTCTCCTGGGCATCGTTGTCGGCTGGGTCGCCGGTCCCAAGGCCGAGATTCTTCAGCCATTGGGAGATGTTTTTATACGTCTGTTGCGTATGCTGATTGTTCCGCTTGTCTTTTTCACTCTCTCCTCCGGCGTCACTAAGATGGGGAGCCCGTCCAACCTGCGCCGGGTCGGAGGCTTTGTCGTGACCTATTATCTCCTTTCGTCACTTTTGGCTGCTGCCGTAGGTTGTGCCGTGGCCCTTGTAATAAGGCCGGGAATCGGTGCCGAAGGCATTCTGGGCACAGTCGGCGAAATCAAGGCAGCGAGCTACTCGGTTGTCGCATCGATACTCAACTGGATTCCTACCAATCCCGTCGAGGCAATGGCCAACGCTAATATGCTCCAGATCATTTTCTTTTCTCTGATCGTCGGGATTGCGTTGTTGCTCCTGGATAAAAAAACGGAAAACTTCAGGCGCTTCCTTCAAGAAGGGGCGGAGGTCATGATCCAGATAACGGACTTTGTCATGAAGTTCGCCCCTTACGGTATCTTTGCCCTTGTTGCCATTCTTGTCGGGACCATTGGCGATAAAATGATGTCTGCCGTTCTAAAGTTCATCCTGGCGGACTACATTGCAGTGGGAATTGTCCTGCTCGTGATTTATCCTCCGATTCTCAGATTCTTCTCGGTGCCTGTCCTGCGCTTCTTTCGTCATATTTTCCCCGCCATGCTGGTTGCCGCTACAACCACCTCCAGTGCGGCCACGCTGCCTGTTTCAATGCAGGTTGCCGAGGAGAAGCTGGGGTTGCCGGAACCAATTTACGGCTTTGCGCTTCCCTTGGGAAACACCGTCAACATGAACGGAATGGCCGTCGCGATAGGGGTTATTGCGGTCTTCGCGCTGGATCTCTTTCAGGTCTCCATTACGCCGGGATTGCTTTTTCAGATCGTCTATCTGGGATTGCTCCTTTCGATTGGAGCGGCAGGTGTGAAAGGAGCGGGTATCGTCATGTCCACGGTCCTTCTGGAAACGCTGGGCCTGCCGCTCTCCCTGATCCCCATCCTTGCCGCCATATGGCCGATTATTGATATCGCCCACACGACGGCAAATATTACCGGAGACCTGGTGGGAAGTACCGTCTGTGCGTCCAGGCTGGGCCAGTTGGATCGCAGCGTTTTCGATAGCGATTGACTTCATGGAAAAGGAGGCCTTTCTATGCCGAATTTTTCACAGAAGATTGGGGACTTGAAGGGTTCCAGCACCGTGGCCATATCGGATCGGGCACGGTCTCTCCAGCAGCAGGGCGTGAACGTCGTTAACCTCGGGGGTGGTGACCCCGACTTTGATACTCCCCGCCATATCGTGGATGCGGGGGTCGAGGCCATACGCGGCGGGCAGACCCACTATGTCGCCAGCCAGGGCATCCCCGCGTTCCGCAAGGCCATCGCGGAAAAGCTCTCCCGCGAGAACGGACTCTCCTACGACCCCGACAGGGAGATCGTCGCGACGGCCAGCGGCAAACTGGCGCTCTACATCGCGCTGGAGTCCCTTCTGGACCCGAGGGACGAGGTGCTCTATCTTGAACCCGCATGGGTCAGCTACCGCCCGCTGATCGAACTCATCGGCGGATGCCCCGTTGCCGTGTCCCTTTCTCCCGCCGATAATTTCGCCGTCCGCTCCACATTGCTGGAGCGAAAAATCACGCCGCGTACGAAGGCTATCTTAATCAATTCACCTAACAATCCTACGGGCCGAGTCCTTGGTCCCGAAGAGCTCCAGGTGATTCGCGAAGTGGCCTTGAAGCATGATCTTTGGGTGATCAGCGATGAGATCTACGAACATTTGGTCTACGATGGGCATCGTCATGTCAGCATTGCAACGCTGCCCGAGATGCGCGATCGGACCGTTGTCGTCAATGGGATGTCCAAAGCTTATGCGATGACCGGATGGAGGATCGGCTATCTGGCGGCCCCGTCCGTTCTATCCGAGCAAATTTTGAAGGTGCAGCAGCATGTCGTCACCTGCGCGGCTTCGTTTGGGCAGATCGCGGCAACAGAGGCCCTGCAGGGGCCTCAGGACTGCGTCAAGACGATGCGGCAGGAGTATGATAAGCGCCGGAGACGAATTGCGGAGGCCCTCAATTCTATCCCGGGGGTCCGCTGTCCTCTGCCGGAGGGTGCTTTTTACTTTTTCCCGGAGGTCGACTACAAGGACTATGACTCCTGGCAAATCGCGGAATACCTGATTTCAGAGGCCCATGTCGCGGTGACCCCGGGGCAGGCGTTCGGAGAGGCGGCACGAAAGAACATCCGCCTGACCTACGCCACCTCCATGGCAAACTTGCTCGAGGCGGTCGAAAGGATGAGAAGGGCCCTTGCGGTCTAGCGGACAAGGAGACAAGGAGGAAAACGGATCATGAAGAAGATTGAGGGAGTCTTCGCTCCTATTGCAACGCCCTTTGGCGCCGATGGAGCCATCGACTTCGGGAAGTTTGCCGAGAATCTGACAAAGTTCGACCGAACGGGTCTTGCTGGTATTGTCGCCTTGGGAAGCAACGGGGAATTCGCGATGCTCTCCGGCCAGGAGAAGCTGGACCTGATCTCGGCCATTCGTAAGGGGATCTCTCCAAATAAACTTCTGATCGCCGGAACCGGGTGCGAGTCATTGAAGGAGACTATCGAATTGAGCAAGGCTGCGGCCGATCGCGGAGCCGATGCCGCCCTCGTGATCAACCCCAGCTACTACAAGCGCGACCTGAACGAGGGGACGCTCGAGAAGTTCTTCTGCGCCGTAGCCGACGCCTGCCCGGTCCCCGTCATGGTCTACAATATGCCGGGCAACAGCGGCATCAACCTTTCCTCCGGATTGGTCGTACGCCTCTCCGCGCATCCCAATATCGTTGGGGTCAAGGACTCCGGAGGCAATATCGTCCAGATTGCCGAGATCATCGCGGGGGCGTCAGAGGGCTTTTCGGTCTTTGCCGGATCCGGAAGCTATCTCTTCGCCACCACGCTGCTGGGCGGATGTGGCGGTACCCTGGCTGTAGCTAATGTAGCGCCTGACCTCTGTGCCGAACTGTATGCGCTTTGCCGCAAAGGAGAGGTCGAGAACGCCCGGAAAATTCAATTGAGCCTTTTGCATTTGAACTCCTGTGTGACCGCACGCTATGGCATTGGAGGGATGAAAGCCGCGATGGACCTGGCGGGGTTCTATGGCGGCGTGCCGCGCCTGCCTATCCAGCCGGCATGTGAGGCGGTAGTGCGTGAAATTCGTGATGAGATCGAAAAACTGGGCCTGTTGGGAAAGTATCGGTGAGAGAGACGAGATTTGTCAAGGGTAAATTACACCAGTAATTTTTTGAAATCATTTGTTTTAGAAATTCAAGGGATATATTTTAGGCTCCTCGCTTTTTTAAGTGGGTAAGTCAATCTGTA
>NZ_CALIAA010000317.1 GCF_938040765.1 uncultured Fretibacterium sp. | reverse complement strand
AGACTGATCGGCCCGCAAGCGAAGCGAGCGGCTGCCGGAAGGCTCCCCTTTGGGGGTAGCGGCGGCCCCGGCAAGTTTCTTACTCGAAACAGGCAAGCTGGGGTACCACCGGGGTGCTTCATAGATAAATCAGCGTTTTCCTGGCGTCGCTTGCCGCCGTGGGAATATTATAATTAGGTTGTCTTTAAGGAGCTATCCGTTTGATGAAACTCAGGACTCTGGCCTTGGGGGGCATGGTCGCCGCCCTGTATGCCGCTTTGACCGTGCTCCTCGCGCCTCTCTCCTACGGGCCGGTTCAGCTTCGTTTCTCCGAGGGGCTGACGCTTCTGCCCTATTTCCTGCCCGAGGCGGTCCCGGGGCTGGCCGCGGGCTGCCTGATCGCCAATCTGTTCGGAGGGTACGGGGCGGTCGACGTGGTCGTGGGGACGGGGGCGACGCTGCTGGCCGGGGTCCTGACGCGCCGGATGCCCTGTCTGTGGATGGCCGCGCTGCCTCCGGTCCTGGTGAATATGCTGCTGATCGGGGGAATGCTGCATGTTCTCGTTGGAACCCCTCTCGCAGCGACCTGCCTGTACGTCGGGCTGGGCGAGGCGGGGGCTTGTTTTCTGATAGGCCTTCCCCTGATGCGTTCGCTCGAGAGGCGCGGCATCCTCAGGCGGAATGTCGGGGGAAGTGTACGGTAAAGGGGGAAGGGGTATGTACAGCTTCAAAAATTATTACTCGATCTTGAACGTCTCCGAGACGGCCCCTCACGACGAGATCAAGGCGGCTTTCCGGAGGATGGCCAAGCTCTATTCTCCCGATGTCAACCCCGACCCCTCCGTGACCCATCGTTTCGAGGAGATCCTCGAGGCCTGGGGGGTGCTGGGCGACGCCGTGTCCCGCAGGGAGTACGACCGGAGCCGAGGGGTCTGGGACCTCATGGAGGAGAACTCTCCGTATTCCGTCGGGAGAAGACCGGACCCCGTTCGGCCGAGTGCGGCGCCGTCCTCTCCGTCCCCGTCCGTCGATCCCATCGAGCGGGTGAAGGTCGATCAGGCGGGGGATCTCGGGCACACTCCCCGTGGGTGGGTTCCCCACGGCCGCGAGCGGGATGGGAAGGCGGGGGAGTATTTCGAGCGCTCCAAGGTTCCCCTGTTGGTCCTGGGCAGCCTTTTTCTCCTTTGGCTTTCGGGGTGGCTGAGGCTCGAAAGCCTGAGCGACGGGCGTGGCGTGCTGAAGGCCTTCCTGCAGGGCATAATCTGGGGACCCTTTTTCTGGCTTTCCTTCTGGGGCATTCGTTTCCGCCTCCCCGCGCTGGGGGACGGGCGGAAGCTGGGGGTCCTTTATCCCTGCCTTTCAGGCGCGCCCTACGCTTTTTGCGCCCGATGGTTCCTCAGGGACGTCCGGGAGCCGGCCTTGCCGCTCGGCGTGGATTGGCTTTTATGGTACGCCTCCTTCGTCGTCATCTTCGCCGCTTTCGCGGTCCTCCTGGAGCCGAAGGGCTCCGAATCTTCGATGTAAAACCGTAAAACAAAAATGCTTGACAAAGTTTCGGCGTCTCTCTATAATGCCTGAGTTCATGAGAGCATTGGCTTGCTGTCACGGTCGGGGAGTGGATGCGGCGTGAATGGCTGGGACGACGACAGGGAGCGCCTGGAGCGCCGGATGCGTTTCAATGCGCTTTACGATCTCTATTCCCCCCTTCTGACGGAGCGGCAGAGGGATGTCTACGAGATGCTCTATTTTTCCGATCTCGCTCCGGCCGAGGTGGCGAAGTCCCTTGGAATCACGCGTCAGGCCGTCCATATTCTGGTCCGCCGCACGATGGACCGTCTGGACGCCATAGAGCGCGACCTGAAGTTTGCCGAGATCGTCGAGCGCCTGGAAGGGCGCATCCGCGAGCTGGAGGAAAGCCTGAGGCGATATACGGATGTTTGAATCCCTGAGATCGAAGCTGGAGTCCGCATTCTCCCGACTGCGCGGCAAGGGCAAGCTGTCCGAGGCCGATGTCGATCTCGCGCTGCGCGAGATCC
This sequence comes from uncultured Fretibacterium sp., assembly GCF_938040765.1. Classification (GTDB taxonomy): domain Bacteria; phylum Synergistota; class Synergistia; order Synergistales; family Aminobacteriaceae; genus CAJPSE01. The sequence goes on along the minus strand of NZ_CALIAA010000317.1, from coordinate 9,147 downwards.
GCAAGTCGCTCCTGGAGGCGGACGTCGACTTCAAGGTCGTCCGAGATCTGATCGAGAGGATCAGGGCGCGGGCGGTCCAGCTCGACGTCCTGGAGTCCATCTCGGCGGCGCAGCATGTCTCGACCGTCGTCTACGAGGAACTGATCGCCCTCATGGGGGAGCCGGCCCCCTTGACCATCGCCCCGAAGCCGCCGACCGTCATCCTGATGGCGGGCCTGCAGGGGAGCGGAAAGACGACGACGACCGTCAAGCTGGCCCGGCGTCTCAAGGACTCCCACAACCCCCTGGTCGTGGCCTGCGATCTTCGCCGTCCCGCCGCCGTCGAACAGCTGAGGGTCCTGGCCGAGCAGTCCAAGGTCGCTTTCTTCGGCCCCGCGGACGGGGGACAGGATGTTCTGAAGGTCGTGCGTGAAGCGGCCGATTATGCGGCCTCCCGCCTGCACGACGTCATCCTGTTGGACACGGCCGGACGCCTTCATGTCGACGGGGACCTGATGGAGGAGCTCGGCGCCGTCGCCGGGGTCCTGCCCCCTCAGGAGAAGCTGCTGGTGGTCGACGCCATGATGGGGCAGGAGGCGGTGAACGTCGCGCGGTCGTTCCATGAGCTCCTGAGCCTGACGGGCCTGGTCCTGACCAAGCTGGACGGCGATGCCCGGGGCGGAAGCGCCCTGGCCATACGGGCCGCGACGGGGATTCCCGTCAAGTTCGCCGGCGTCGGAGAGGGGACGGATGCGCTCGAGGTCTTCGATTCCCGGCGCATGGCCAGCCGCATCATGGGGATGGGGGATATCCAGGGGCTGCTCGAAAAGGTTCAGGCCGCGGGGGTGGGGGAGACCGCCCAGATTGCGGAGAGCCTCAAGGACAGGCACTTCACCCTGGAGACCCTGCTGCTTCAGTTCCAGCAGATCGAGAAGATGGGGCCCTTGGGCAAGGTGATGGAGATGGTGCCTGGGTTCAGCCGCATCAAGGGGATGGACGCCTCGCAGATGGACGACTCGGTCATTCGCCGCAACAAGGCCATCATTCAGTCCATGACGCGCTCGGAACGGCTCAACCCGAAAATCATCAAGGGATCGAGGCGCAGGCGTATCGCCATGGGATCGGGGACCTCCGTCCAGATGGTCAATCAGCTGCTGGCACAGTACGAACAGATGAAAAAGCTCTTCAAGACCTTTTCCTCGGGGGGCAAGGGGTTCAATCTCCGCTCCCTCTTCGGGAGGCGGGGGCGTTTTTTCTAAGCGTATTTTTCAGGAGAACGACGGGGAGTCTTCCCCTTCGACTTTCCCCCTCAGGGGGGTAATTTTCTTGTTTTTTTCAGTTTTCTCAAAGCTTGCAGGAGGTGTAGTATATGGCGGTACGAATTCGTTTGTCGCGTCTGGGCAGAAAGAAAGCTCCGTTTTACAGGCTGGTGGTTGCGGACTCGCGTTCGCCCAGGGACGGCCGGTTCATCGAGTTGATCGGGACCTACAACCCCATGACCGACCCGGCGGCCGTGGCCATCGACGAGGATCGCGCGCTGTATTGGCTGAGCGTCGGGGCCCAGCCCTCGGATACGGCCAGAGGACTTTTGAAGAAGCAGGGGATCTGGGAGAAGTTCGAGAGCGCGAAAGCCCACTAGCCCCCGCTTCTCAGACGGGGTCCGGGGAACTTTCCGGATATGGGCCGTTGCCCCCTGAACCTGACAGCGGCCTGGTTTCGTACCATATCTGTCTCACATATCCAAACAAAAAATAGGAGGTGCCGCAATGGTCAACTATAAGGAGCTCGTCGAATTTATCGTCAAATACCTCGTAACGCAGCCGGATGCCGTTAGCGTTGAGAGCGGAGAGGAAGAAAATGGTACCAAGGTCATGATTCGCGTCGCTCATGAGGATGTCGGACGCATTATCGGAAAGCGGGGGGCCACGATAAACGCGATTCGGCTCCTGGCCAAAGCGGCCGCCGTCAAAGCCGGAGAAAAGGTGGATGTCGACATCGTCGAGGAATGAACGGGCGGAATCCGCCTCGGCTTCGAACATCCCCGACGGGAAGGTGGTTATCGGGCGCGTCTCCTCGCCCCACGGCGTTCGAGGGGAGCTGGCGATCGTTCCCCTGACCGACTTTCCCGAGCGTTTTCAGGGGATGGATTCCCTGGACCTCTACAGGGAGGGCGTCCTGCTGTCCACGCTGAACGTGAGGCGGATTCGCTTCAATGAGGGGAAAGACAGCCTCATTCTGGAGAGCGATCTTGGGGACCGGGACGAGGCTGCGGCCCTGTCGGGGGCTCTGGTTCTTATCGATGCGGAGGATCGCGTCGAGCTGCCGGAAGGGCACTTCTGGATCGACGACCTCATCGGACTGAAGGTCGAGGACATGGAGGGCCGCCCCCTGGGGACGGTGAAAGATATCCTTACGGCCGGTACGAGCGAGACCTATGAGATATTGGGAGTGGATGGCCGGGTGCATTACGTCCCGGCAGCGGAGGAGTTTGTCCGGGACATCGACCTCGATCTGGGCCGGATTTGCATTGCTTTGATCGAGGGTCTCTGGGACTGATGCACGTCACGATCGTGACCGCCTTTCCCGAGTTTTTCGGGGACTTTCTCTCGACGAGCATCCTGGGACGGGCCGTGAAGCGGGGGCTCGTTCGCGTGGACCTTGTCGACCTCAGGGAGTTCGGCCGGGGGGGGTATCGCCAGATCGACGACTATGCCTTCGGTTCCGGGGGGATGGTCCTGGCCGCACCCCCGCTGGCGGACGCCCTGCGCGCCGCCGGGGAGCTGGGGGAAGGGGACCCGTTTGTGGTCTACCCCTCGCCTCAAGGCTGCGTCCTGACCCAGGAGATCGTCGAGTCCCTCACGCGTCAGGAGCATGTGGTTATCCTCTGCGGTCACTACGAGGGGTTGGACGAGCGTTTTGTGGAGCGTGAGGTCGACCTCGAGGTTACGGTGGGGGACTGTGTCCTGACCGGCGGGGAGATCCCCGCGATGGCCATCGTCGATGCCATGTCCCGTTTGGTGCCCGGAGTGGTGGGGCGGGGCGAGGCGGTCGCCGAGGACTCCTTTTACCGCGGCATGCTGGACCATCCGCACTACACGAGGCCCGCCTCATGGGAGGGGCGGACGGTCCCCGAGGTCCTTCTGGGCGGCAACGCGTCGGAGATACATTCCTGGAGGCGCGCGAAGGCCGTGGAAAGGACCCTGGCCAGAAGGCCGGACCTTCTTTCCCGCGCCGCCATCCGGGGATACCTGACGGGAAACGTCTACCTGGCCGTGATGGGGGATGCCGAGGTTTTTCCTCCTCCTTTCGTCTCGGATGTACGGCGTCTGTGCCGTACCTACGGGTTGGGGCGTCCGGTGTTCGTCGTGACGGACAGGGAGGGGAGGCGCTCCCTTGAATCGGCAGCGGGGGCCGAAGGGGACCCCGTCCTTTCGCCAAAGATATTCGGCTCTCTGGAGTGGGCCATCGACTGGATCGAGCGAAAGGAAAAAGGAGCGCCCCTTTTGAGGATCGCAGTCCTGGACGCGGCGTGCAGGGGGTCGCTTCATGCCCTGGAGGTCAAACGCCGGTGCCTCGAGCATCCGGGGCCCGTGCTTCTTTTGTTCCCCGTCCTTCCGGAGGAATGGAGGGGCCTGGAGGGCGGCTTTTTGGTCGCCGGCCTTTTTGACGGCGGAGAGACCTTGCCCCTGACGGCCCGGGCAGCCGTCGCCCTAGATCGCATCCTGGGAGGCCGCTGAACGGAGAATGAGCTCAATGAAACGAAAACTGTTTTCCTTAAAGGAGGAAATGCGAAAGTGAATATATTGAACCTTGTGGAGAAGAAATATTTCAAGACGGAGGGGGTACCGGAGTTTCGCCCCGGCGATACCCTTCGCGTCCATGTGAAGGTCAAGGAGGGCGTCCGCGAGCGCATCCAGGTTTTCGAGGGGATCGTGATCGGACGGCAGCATGGGGGCTTGAGCGAGACCTTTACCGTCCGCAAGATCTCGAACGGCGTCGGCGTGGAGAGGATCTTCCCCCTGCACTGCCCCTCCATCGAGAAGATCGAGGTCAAGCGCCTGGGCAAGGTGCGCCGCGCCAAGCTCTACTATCTCCGTAAGCTGAGCGGCAAGGCCGCGCGCATCAAGGAGCGCCGCGAGTTCGATTAGTTCGTTTCGGGGGTCATCCCAGGGACAAAGCCTCGCCTTCTTGGCGGGGCTTTGTCCGTTTTGGGCCGACGCCGTCCTGAGGGGCCCAATGTGATATGATGGTACTGCTGGCGTGAAAGGCGTGCGGATCGGCCGGATGCCCTTTTGTTTGTGTGGATTTTGGTTTTGCGAGCCTGCGACGCTCCTCCGGGAACGTCGTTTTTTGTATATACAGTCGTTTTTTGTGCTCGGCAGGAAGCTGGAGGTTGAGTGTGTACCGTTTTCATATGAAGGTTTACGGCTGTCAGATGAACGTCTACGACAGTGACCGGGTGCGGACGGCACTGGTGCGCAGGGGCTGGGAGGATACGAAGGAGGCGGAGGCCGACCTGGTCGTCGTCACGGGGTGCAGCATCCGGGGCAAGGCGGAGCAGAAGGTCTGGAGCGAGCTGGGGCGTTACGCGGATGCCTGGAGCAGCAGGCGCCGACCCGTCGTCGCCCTGACGGGCTGCATCGCCCAGAGTCTGGGCAGGCGTGCGCTCTCCCGTTTCCCCTGGGTCAGGCTCGTCTCCGGGCCGCGGCATATCGGTCTTCTGCCCGACGGTCTGGAGCGCGTGATGCGGGACGGAGCGCGCGTCGATCTGCTGGACGACGACCCGCGGGATTTCTTCGATCTGGACGAGTTCACCGCCCGGCGCGAGAACCCCTGGCGGGCCTACGTGACCATTGCGCACGGCTGCGACAACTTCTGTACCTACTGCATCGTCCCCTACGTGCGCGGGCGCTTCCTGTCGCGCCCCGCGGAGGACATCCTGCGCGAGGTGCGCCTGCTCGTGACGAGCGGCGTGCGGGAGGTCACCCTGCTGGGGCAGAACGTCAACAGCTACGGCAAGGACTTTTCGGACGGAACGACGTTCGCTTCCCTGCTGCGCGACGTCGCGCGGATCGACGGCCTCGACCTCGTCCGCTTCGTCACGTCGCTGCCGCAGGATTTTACCGAGGACATCGTGGAGGTCATGGCCGGGGAGCGCACCGTCTGCCCCTCCCTGAACCTGCCGATCCAGGCGGGGAGCGACCGCATCCTGAAGCTCATGAACCGGAAATACACGCGCGCGGAGTACCTCGAAAAAGTCCGGATGGTGCGGAGGGCGCTTCCCGAGCTGGGCCTGACCAGCGACCTGATCGTGGGGTTCCCCGGCGAGACGGAGGAGGACTTCGAGGCGTCCGTATCGGCCCTGGAGGAAATCCGGTTCGACCTCGTCCACACGGCGGCCTACTCCGAACGTACGGGCACACCCGCGGCGAACATGCCCGGAGCGCTGCCCCAGGAGGTGCGTCTCTCCCGCCTGACCCGCATCAATGCGGTACAGGACGCCATCACGCTCTCGATCAACGAGGCGCTGGTGGGGCGGACCTTTCGGGTTCTGGCGGATGCGCCTGCGCCGAAGGGCGAGGGGCTCCTGCAGGGCCGGACCTCCACGGACAAGGTGACGCTCTTCCCCGGCGGCGAAGAACTGCTGGGAAAATTCGTCGACGTGAGGATCACCGAGGCGGAGTCCTGGTGCCTGCACGGGGAGATTGCAGGATCGTAGTTTGAGGTGATAGGCTCGAGTGCCGAGCGGCGCCTCCCTGGAGTTTGAGGCCTTGCGGGGCCGAGTTTCCTTTTCGAGGAGCGGGTTTGTGATGGGCCGAAGATGGCTGTGCCGTAAAATATTGTGTCGCGATGCGCGTTTGAATCGCCTGGCGGATCGTTTTTCGGCTTTTCTCCAAACGCCGTCCTCTCCCGAGGAGCGCTGTTGCCGCATCTCGGGGGAAGGGCTCGAGGGCGAGTTCCGGCGCGCCTTTCTCGATAATTTCATGGAGGTCAGTTGGGAGGACGCACGGTCCGATCGCAGGACGCGTCTGTCCATGAGCACGACCGGGGACGCCTATACCCTTTATTTCTCCCTTTTCGGCGAGCTCTTCTGGTCGGAGGAGCTCAGCGGAGCGGAGTGGACGATTGGCCCCGACCGTTTCGTCGTCCTGCGGGTCCGCGAGGCCGTGGAATCCATGACGCTGACTCCCGGATGCCGGAGCATGGGGATCAGCCTGTCGGTCCCCTCGGAGCAACTGCGCCGGTTTATCGGCGACGGGCCGGGGTTTGGCCTCGAAGCGGGCCGCGGCTATACCGGGCGGACGTTCGTCCTGACCGATGCCGTGCGGCGGGTGCTGGGAGACCTGCAGGACTGTCCCCTGTGCGGGGACCTGCGGCTCCTCTACATGGAGGCGAAGGCCATGGAGCTGTTCTCGCTGATCCTGGAACAGGCCCGTTCCGGCTCCCTCGGGCATGACCGGGATCGCCTCTCACGGACGGAGCGTCAGGCCCTGGAGCGGGTGAAGGCCATGATCGACGCGGACATCTCCCGTCCCGTCTCCATAAAAGATTTGGCCCGCCACGGACACATCAACGAGTGCTCGCTGAAGCGGGCGTTCAAACGCGCCTATGGCCTGCCCGTACATTCCTACATCCTGGACCGGCGCATGAGCGCGGCGCGGAGGCTGCTGGAGCTCGGCCGGGGTGTGGCGGAGACGGCGTCGTGCGTAGGCTACGGCGACGCCAGCAGCTTTTCCCGGGCGTTCAAGAGAAAGTACGGCTGCAGTCCCGGCGGGGTCAAAGGGTAGGGCTCCGAGGACACTCCGCCTCCCGCGTCGGACGGAAAAGCGTTTTCGGACCCCTCGCGGCTTTATCTCTCTTTTCTCCCCTCCTTTCCATGACATCACCTCATCCTCCATTCCCGCGCCCGGTTCGGCTGCCCGGGGTACGGCAAAAATCGAAAGGAAATCTCTCCACGCCCAGACATGCGCTGCAGAGGACTGTTCCGAGTCCTTTACAGGTATGTCTGTTTGTGTTTCAATGAAAACGGAGCAGGGGTTGGAATCCCGTTTTGTGAATGGAATAGCTTGGAACTCGGAAGGGCTGTCGGGAGCGGCGCGCGGACCTGCGCAAGCTGCGCATTCCTGCGGACGAGCGCGGAGCGGCCCGCCTTGAAGCAGCAGGGAAAGCTGCTTTTCATTTTTTTGTCATCTATGGGAAGGAGGCTGCATGATGAACTTTCTTGCCCTTGTGCTTTCCTCTGAGAAAAAATGGGGACGCCTGGTGTTGGCTTTGATCGGTGGCGGGCCGTTGATGTTTTTCTCCGAAAGTGCCTGGTGGATCGTGGGCTTTCTTGTGTCGATCGCGTTCGGGTGGTTCCTGAGCCTCGCCCTGGGAATGTTGGGGGTGGTGGAGATGGGGACGGCGAATCGGATAGCCTTTTTATTTCCCCTCGCCGTTTCGATGGGGCTCTGGTTCTGGATGAACGATCTTCCCGGGGTTTACTTTTTTATTCCGGCGGTCGTTTTGGGGCTGGGCTTGATCATGCCCTCGAGTTTCCTGATGTGCGACCCGCGTCACCCATCCACGTGGCTGTAGAAGAGCCCTAACGGATGAGAGGAGGAGACGGATGAACCGGAAGAGACTTTATGCGGGGCTTGCAGGTCTGTTTTTGTTTGCTCTCGTTTTTTTGCTTGCGAAACAGTTTCTTTTTCAAGAGGAGCCGATTTCCTCTCGCAGCGGCAGGGAGATCTATGAGACATTGATGTCCTTGAGACCGGGCACCTCCATCGAGAAGGCTCAGGAGATTCTAGGAGAACCGAATGATGTTGCAGACAACGTTTCCAACCTACTTTGTCAAGTTGCTAGGGTTTGTTCACTCAAGATATTGTTAAATTGGTCAAGATATGTCAAAATAGTCGCATGATGAAGATCAGCCAGGTGCAATACGAGCGTATAGCGGATTGTTTCCCCGTCCATCGAGGCAATGTCGCTTACGACAACCTTAAGGTGCTCAATGCCATTCTGTATGTCATGGAAAATGGGTGCAAATGGAGGAGGCTCCCGGAAAGGTTCGGGAACTGGCATACTATCTACATGCGCATGAGCCGATGGTACAAGTCCGGTGTTTTGGACAGGGTTTTTGAACGCCTGCAGCACGAGCGTCTTCTCCGCATGAGACTTGAAGCGGTATGTCTGGACAGTTCCTGTGTCAAGGTCCATCCTGATGGGACAGGGGCTTTAAAAAAGGGGGACCTCAATCTATCGGAAAGTCCCGGGGAGGATGGACCACCAAGATTCATCTGGTTGCCGCGGGTCCCGACTGTCCGTTGATTTTTCATCTCTCGCCCGGCAATGCCCATGATGGCCCGGAAGGCCGCAAGTTGATAGAGATGCTGAGGGAGGTGTTGCCCCCCGGATGCAAGTTGTTGATGGATAAGGCTTATTGTGGGGTGGCAACACGTCGTCTTGCGGAAGAATGCGGGTTGGAGCCGGTCGTTCCGCCCAAGAGCAACGCGAAGAAACCCTGGCGGTATGATGCAGAGCTTTACAAGAGACGGAACGAGGTCGAGCGTCTTTTCTGCAGGGTTAAAAGGTTTCGTCGCATTGCTACGCGCTACGATAAGTTGGATGTTATTTTCTTGGGATTCCTGCTTTTTGCTTTTGTTGTCGACTTCTTGCTTTTGTGTTAACACGACCTAAGTTACTGTAAATTCAGAGGTAGGGGAGGATAGATATGTTCGACTTTGGCAACGCAAACTCAGCCCAACGGGAGGCCATAGCCGCCTCGGACGGGCCTGTCCTGATAACGGCAGGGCCGGGGACGGGAAAAACCTATACCCTCGTCCAGCGCACTCTCTACCTCATTGAGGAGCGCGGCGTTAAGCCTGAGAGCATTCTCATCGCCACGTTCACCGAGAAAGCGGCAAAGGAACTCATCACGCGCATATCCAATGAGCTGATTCTGCGCGGCATAGCAGCAAACATCAACGATATGTATGTCGGCACATTCCACTCTATCTGCCTCCGTCTCCTAAAGGAACACCTTGAGTACACGAGACTCCGCAAGAACTATCGCCTCATGGATGCCTTTGACCAGCAATATACCGTTTTCCAGAACTTTCACAAGTTCAAGGCCCTTGACGGCTTTGATGACCTGTTCCCCAAGAGAGGCCAATGGACAATATC
>NZ_CALIAA010000316.1 GCF_938040765.1 uncultured Fretibacterium sp. | reverse complement strand
GGCGCGCGAAGCCTGCACAGTCTGTCGTCTCATTATAGCGCCGGTCCGGGGACTTTTTGCGACCTGCCGCACTTCCTTTTTTCTTGTCCGTTGCGAAACCTGCGTATTTCTACGACTTTCCCCCGTATATCCTTACGTTGTCCGTTGGAATGCCATACCCTATACTTTTTGCTTGGAATCGAAAGGCCGGAGGGCACACACCATTTGGAGGCGAAAAATCACATGAGATCGGATAAGAGAGGAGAGGGGCGGGGCGTTGCTTTCCCGGCGGCCTTTTTCTGCATGGCCTGCGTGGCCGCGGCCCTGTTCCAGGCTTTCCCCGCACGGGGAGAGGAGGCGGTCCGAACCCTGACCCTCGAGGAGTGCCTGGCCCTGTCGGAGGCGAACCATCCCGACCTTGCCGGGGCGGATGCGAAGCGCGAGGCGGAGCGCCGTCGGCTCTCCCTGACGGCCGTGGAGGACCGCGTGCAGGCTTCGGCCAATGCGTCGGCGGCCCGTTCCGGCAGAGAGGGGGCGCCCTCGGGCAGCAGCTACACGGCCGGGGTGACGGCGAGCGTCAGGGTCTTCGACGCGAACCGGACGAAGTACGCCGTCGAGGCTCAGCGCGGCACGCTGGCGGCGACGGAGGCGGAGGGAAGAAAGACGCGGCTGCAGGTACGCTACGGGGTCAAGAAGGCCTACATGGACCTGCTCCTGGCCGGGGAGGTCCGCGGTCAGAGGAAGGAGTCGGTGGATTCGTTCCGGCTCCATCTGGAGCGCGCGAAGGGTTATTACGAGACGGGGCTCAAGCCGAAGAGCGACGTGACGAAGGCCGAGGTGGACCTGGGGAACGCCCAGCTCGCGCTGGTGGAGGCGGAGTCGAACGTCCGGGTCGCGCAGGCCGCGCTGCTGAACGCGATGGGCGTGGACCTGGCCGGCCCGTTCGAGGTCCGGGCGGAGGACCGTGCCCTGCCGGAGTCGGCGGAGGGCGGAGCCGAGGCCCTGGCCCTGGAGCACCGTCAGGACTATGAGGCCGCGAACCGGCGGACGCTCGCCGGGAAGGCCGAGGTGCGCTCCGCGGCGCGGGCCTCCTCCCCCAGCCTGTCGCTGAGGGGCGGGTACAGCGCCGGCGGCGAGGAGATCTCCTCGCTCAGCTCGGAGTGGAACGTCGGCCTTTCCCTCAACGTCCCCGTCGTCGACGGAGGGGCGGCGTCCGCGCGGACGGATATCGCCCGGGCGCAGGTCCGGAGCCTGGAGGCGGCCCGCGAGGCCCTGCGGCAGAACATCCTCCTGGAGGTCCGAAAGGCCGTCCTGAACATCCGTAACGCTCGGGAGCGCATCCGTATCGCGGGGCTGACGGTCGCCCAGGCGGAGGAGAACTACTCCCTGGCCGAGGGGCGCTACCGGACGGGCGTCGGGGATTCGCTGGCGCTCTCGGACGCGCTTCTGGCCCTGACCGACGCGCGGCTCTCCGTCTATCGGGCCCGCTACGATCTCCAGGTGGCCCAGTTCGCGCTGGAGAGCGCGACGGGGGTCGAGCTGACGGAGCCGGAGGGCGCCGAATGAACGCCGTTTTCATTCTTACATTCTCAATGGATACGTTCTTTGCAGGGACGTTCTCGACAGGTGCGGATACTCGGAGGAGTCGTTCATGAAGGTTTTTAAGATGCTGTTGTTCGGGGCCGTCGCGGCGGGGATCGCCTGGGGCGTCTGGTACGGGTACTTCAGGGATGGGGGGACGGAGTACGTCTACCGGACCCAGCCCGTGACGCGCGGGAGCATCTCCGCGACGGTCAGCGCCACCGGAAGCGTCAACCCCGTGGAGATGGTGGACGTCGGCACGCAGGTCTCCGGGACGATCAAGGAGATCTATGTGGACTACAACAGCCGGGTCACCAAGGGCCAGCTGGTCGCCATGCTGGACACCGACATGCTGCAGTCGAGGGTCGACGAGGTGAAGGCCTCTTTGGCCCTTGCTCAGGCCCGCGTGACGAGCGCCAAGGCGTCCGCTGCGGATGCGGACCGGACCTTCAGGCGCAACAAGGAGCTCTGGTCGCGGAACCTGATCGCGCGGAGCGAGCTGGACGCCGCGGAGACCAAGCTCTCCCTGGCCCGCGCCTCGTTGGCCGAGCACAACGCCCAGGTCGTGCAGGCCAAGGCCTCGTTGAAGCAGGCCGAGACGAGCCTGGGCTACGCACGCATCGTCTCGCCCGTCGACGGGGTGGTCATCGCACGAAAGGTGGATGTGGGGCAGACCGTGGCGGCCAGCCTTCAGACGCCTACGCTTTTCTCCATCGCCCGCGACCTGACCCGGATGCAGATCGAGGCCAGCGTCGACGAGGCGGACATTGGACGCATCGCGGAGGGGCAGAAAGCGATCTGCCGGTTCGATGCGTGGCCGGACACGACGTTCGAGGGGACGGTGACGCAGGTGCGCCTGAAGTCCACGGTCGTCTCCAACGTCGTCACCTACACGGTGATCATTCGGGTGGACAACTCGGAGCTGAAGCTGAAGCCCAGTATGACGGCCAACGTGACCATCGTCACGGAGGAGAAGAAGGATGTGCTGAAGGTCCCGGCCGCGGCGCTCCGCTTCACGCCGCCGGGCGATGTCCTCGCCGCACTCTCCGCGCCCTCCGGGACGGAGAAGGAGGAGAAGGGGGCGGGGTCGATCATGGGGTTGCCCCCGATGCGGCGAAGAAATGGGAACCGTTCGGACGACGAGGACGAGCCCGTAGTCTGGGTCGTGGAGGGCGGAAAGATTGTGGGCAGCGTCCCCGTCGGGGAACAGGGGATCAGCGACCGAACGTGGGTGGAGGTCTCGGACTCGCAGCTCAAGGAGGGACAGGAGCTGGCCGTCTCCTTCAGCACCGCCGGGGCGGCCGTCGTGGCCGGGGGCGAGGCCGTCGTGGTGAGGTCGGGCCGATGAGCGTCCCGGATTCCGCTTCGGAGAGGCCCGCGCGCCCTCTGATCGAGGTCGAGGACCTCGTCAAGGTCTACCGGACCGGGGACGTGGAGCTGCGTGCGCTGGACGGCGTCTCCTTCTCGGTGGCGCACGGGGAGTTCGTGGCGGTGATGGGGCCCTCGGGATCGGGAAAGTCCACGACGATGAACATGCTGGGCTGCCTGGACTCCCCGACCGAGGGCCGTTACCTCCTCGACGGGCGGGACGTGGCCTGTCTCTCGGGCGACGAGCTGGCGAAGGTCCGCAACGAGAAGCTGGGCTTCGTGTTCCAGGGGTTCAACCTGCTGCCGCGCCTGTCGGCCGTGGACAACGTCGCCCTCCCCCTCGTCTATTCGGGGGTCCCCTCGCGGGAACGGAGCGAGCGTGCCCGAGAAGCCCTGGAGCGAGTGGGGCTGGGGGCCCGTCTGAAGCACAGGCCCAATCAGATGAGCGGCGGCCAGCAGCAGCGCGTCGCCATCGCGCGGGCCCTCGTCGGCAGGGCGCCCCTGATCCTGGCCGACGAGCCGACGGGGAACCTGGACACGCGGACGAGCGAGGAGATCATGAGCCTTCTCGTCGAGGTCAACCGGGAGGGCAAGACGGTGGTCCTGGTGACGCACGAACCGGATATCGCCGCCTACGCGCGGCGCGTCCTGCACTTTAAGGACGGCCGCCTGGTCTCCGACGAGACGCCCTCCGGAAGGGGGAATTGAGGATGTTCGAGACGCTGCGCACCGCCCTGTCCTCGCTCTTGGCGAACAAGACGCGCTCGCTTCTGACGATGCTGGGCGTGGTCATCGGGGTCGGGGCGGTCATCGCGATGGTCGCCGTGGGGAATGGCGCCTCCGTCCAGATGCAGGACCTCGTCTCCGGCCTGGGGAGCAACCTGCTCATCCTGAGCCCGGGAGCGCCCCGTTCGGGCGGCGTGCGTCAGAGCGGGGGCGCGCGCCTGACCCTCTCCGACGTGAGGGCCGTGACGGAGGAGTGCTGGTCGGTGCTCCGGGCGGCCCCCTTGGTGAACCTCTCGGCCCAGCTGATCTACGAGAACCAGAACTGGCCGACCCGCGTGACGGGCACGACGCCGTCGTTCTTCGATGTCGACAACCGCAGCATCTACCTGGGGCGGCTTTTGGACGACGAGGACGAGCGGAGTGCGGCCAAGGTCTGCGTCATCGGCCAGACGGTCGCCACCCAGCTCTTCGGCACGACGAACCCCGTGGGCAGGATCGTCCGGATCAACAAGATCCCCTTCGAGGTCGTGGGCGTGCTGGCCCCGAAGGGCGGCGGGTCGATGGGGCAGGACCAGGACGATACGGTGGTGGTGCCGATCACCACGGCGCAGCGGCGCCTGGTGCGCAGCTCGTTGGCCGAATCCGTGCACATGGCCCTCATCCAGGTCCGGGACGTCAGCATGCTGGAGGGGGGGATGGCGGAGATCCGGGCCCTGATGCGCCAGCGACATCGAATCGGCAAGGGGAAGGACGACGACTTCGAGATCTGGAACATGACCCAGATGGTGGAGTCCCTGCAGCAATCGGCCTGGGTGATGTCCGCACTGCTCGGGGCCGTGGCCTCCATCTCCCTGCTGGTGGGGGGGATCGGCATCATGAACATCATGCTGGTCTCCGTCACGGAACGGACCCGCGAGATCGGGATCCGCATGGCGATAGGGGCCCGAGCCGGGGACATCCGACTGCAGTTCCTGCTGGAGGCGCTGGTGCTGTCCCTGCTGGGCGGCGTCCTGGGGATCCTCCTGGGGATGGCTGCGTCGTGGGGCGTGACGGAGTTTTTGACGTGGCCCACCTCCGTGTCGCCCGGGGCCATCGCGCTGGCGGCGGGGTTCTCCGGCGTCGTCGGGGTCTTCTTCGGCCTCTATCCGGCCTGGAAGGCGTCGCGGCTCAGGCCCATCGACGCCCTGCGGTTCGAGTGACTGGCGTATGACTCGACGACCACCGATTTTCAGTCGGTGGTCGTCGAGTTGTTTGACCTCAGGCTTTTTCGGAGGTGCTGCATGCGGACATCGGCTATCGATCGTCCCGACGTGCCCAGTAGCCCTCGCGGTCTATCGACCAGTAAACAGGCTTTTCGTCCGTATGGTTGGTGTCGCACGAGCCGGGAGCCCACGCCAGTTTTCCCTCTTTCCACGGGCTGCCTCGATCCCAGCCGCCGAGGAGTTCCTTCGCCCCCTGCATTCCTTCGTCTCCACCGCCTTCCGGAGCGTGTCCCAGAACGATGTCGCTCCCTATTTCGGGGTGCTCCCTGTCCGGACGAACGGGCTTTCCGAAGACGTTGTCGTCGCTGGACGACATATCGATACGGCGTATTTTCCCGAGACCGTATCGGGTGTCGCCTCCGATGAAAAGGGTCTCGATATCCTGCAACTGCCTGTGACGGTCGCTGTCTTGCCAGAAAACATACCCCAAAAGCAGTACGGGGGCCGCCGTTTCTCCCTGGCTGTTGGAATCACGCCACCAGGGACTGATGCATTCCGTGTGCCGCAGCGAGCCCTCGAGTGCGGAGTCCGATTCGGGAACGATTGCCGTGCCGGGTCGGGAGTCCAACAGGCGGCGCCGGAAATCGCGGTCCGACCAGCTTTTCCCGCAGTCCTGGAGGCACCACCGGAGGCCTTTCTCCTTCTCGAATTTCGGCAGCCAAGCCAGAAATCTGCCGTCCTGTTTCTCGGCGGGAAAGAGGTAGGTGAAGCGGCAGCTTCGCTTGACCTCGTCTCCCACACCTTTGTAATCCGGAAAGCTTTCGCCGCTTTTCAATCGGGCTATTTCGGCGGTCACGGCTCCCCAAAGCGCACGTGCCGGGACGTAGGGCCTGCAGCGATTCAGCGCCCCTGCCGGGGACATGCCGACGAAAAGCGGCGCTTCCAGCCGCCAGACCCATCGAGATAACGACCAGCTCATGTTCGTGACTCGCTCTTTTCTGGCCCCCGCGCGTGATAGCGGGCGTAGACGAGCGCCTGGCGGAGCAGATCGCGGGCCAGCAGCAACTTGTCGAGGTCTTCGCTCATAGACTGGAGCGACTCGAAGACGTCGCCATTGCCCTTGTCAAGCAAAGGGGCCCGCCGCGGCGTTTCTCTCAGGAGCTTGTGAGCCTCCTGCACGATAGTTGGGGCTGTTTTGCCACCCCGCGTCTTCAGGAAAAGAAATAGGGCATAAACCCCCTGCTCCTCCAGGACGGCGAGAGCACTCGTGACGAGCTTCTCGAGCTCCTTCGACGGTTTCTCCGCGATAGCTTGCCCCGTCCTGGCGCAGGCGAGGTCCAGGTTCTCGAAAGCCGGAGCGCCCATCACCGATCCCCCTCCTCCGTCCCGCCCGCATCGGAAAGTTTCTTCTTCTCCACCAGCACGCGCAGCCGTCCCATGCCCCGGCTTCCCATGCCGCCGATGCCGAGATGCTCCAGATAGGGCCAGGCTTCTGCGATAACCTCTTTGACACCCTCCGGCGAGTCGACCGCCTTCACGTCGTTTTGACCGACATTTTCACCGACCCTGAAGTGCTTGGGATTTCGGCAGGTCAGCTCCCAAAAGAGCACCGTGCCCCGGGGCAGGGCCTCGTAGGTGAACAGCGCCCCTTCCTCCGCTGCCCCTGTGGCCGGATCGATGGCGACCGAGGTCCGAACTTCGAGGTTGCTGTTCACGATATACGCGAACAGCTTGTCGGAGACGATCCCCAGGTTGTTGGTGATGTAGTCGGGCACATTCAATTTCTTAATCTTTTGAATTATCCCGTCCGGCTGAATTGTCTCGTCCTTCTGTGGCCAATTCGTTTCGACCGGCAGAAAGAGCCAGCCGAGGTTCAAGAAGGTCTGATTTTTTGCCTCGTCCTTCCTGCGGTAAACGGCCTGTTGATCGGGTAGTACCGGGAGTTCCGCAGTCCTGGATTGCCGCAATGCCGTTGGACACGTGATCCACTGCGGCCCCAGCTGCGATGCCACGGGAAAGAGCAGCACGTGCATGTCGCTGAATGCCGCCAGCCCCGCGAACCCGCCGCTCGAGCCCGCGCCCTTGGCGAAGCCGAACACGGTGCACACGGGACAATCGGCCTTCCCGCAGTGCCCGCCTTCGCCGTCGGGCTGACCGAGCCCCGCGCAGCCGGGGTATTTCTCCTTCTTCATGGCCGTGTAGGCCCGCATGACACCTGCGATGCTCGAACCGGGGATCTTCGGAATCCGCGTCACCGGATCGCGCACGATGGTGTTGTCCACCCGGCCCAGTCGGGCTCCGCCCGTACCGACATGGATGGGGTCGAGCGCCATGCCGGCAAACGAAAACGGCTTGAAGCTCTCGTTGCAGTTTTCATTGGGGCTCTCATTAGGGCTTTCACTGGGGCTTCCATTGGGACTTTTATTGAGACTTTCATTTCCTGCAGTCATCGTTTACCTCCGGACACTTGTTTTTTCAATACGCTTATGTGCCACTCCAGGCTCCAGTCCAGTAGGCCGTCTCCGGCGGCCTCCACCAACTCCTCGAGGCAGGCGCCGCGAACGCCCAGACGTTCGTGGAACACCGCGCGCGCAAGATAGAGCCAGGCTGCCTCTCCTCCGTCGAGCCATGTCCCATCCGGCCTCTGCCAGGCTTCGCGCCGCTCGACGACCTCCGACCATGCTCCGCGGAGCGCGGTCTGGCTCGGTGCGTACCGGTCCACCAGCTGCCAGAGCTCGCGCATCCTCAGCCATTCCATGAGCGGCCTGCAGAGCGGCGATTGGAATCGCTTTGTCGCATCGTCCATGAAGAGGACGGCGATACGTGACGGGTAGACGGAGATGCCGTCCCCGCTTTGCAGGTCGCTCGCGTGCCTGAAGACCTGTCCGTTCGGATGCCGGAAGTCCCGAGGGAAGCGGGGATGCTTGTCCTCTACGGCGAGGTACGGATAGAACACGTCGTCCCGTCCGTCGGAAAGTGTGATAGGGACGGTCTGAAGAAGCTCTTGCGGGTGATCGAGGGACTCGAGCCTGAGGGCGGCGACGCCCTCCCGCGTTTCGCACCCCGCCACCCGCCAGGTTTCGGGCTCGTTCGTCCCCTCCAGGTCGCTCTCGATGTTCCGCGCCGCTTCGATCACCGCCTGAAACGGCATCATTCTGGAAAAGGCCACCACCCCGACCCGAAGCGGCAGGCGGTCCCAGACGCGGGCAAATTGGGCGCGCCACGCTTCAGCCGCCCGATCCACACAGGCCGATGCGGCTTCGAGCGGCAGAAGGACCCGAAAGCGCATGGGGGAAAGCTCGAGCGGGATCACCGGATGGTAAACGCCCAAGGCGCCGGAAACATTCTCAACCGATTGCACCTTCAACGTACCGGCATTCTTGTTGTCGTCGTCTTTCAGTACGATCTCTTTGTTCTGGATCGCGCTCTTGTCCTGCTCTGGAGCCAGGAATCGGGACATGTTGAAGAGGGTGACGAAGCCTTTCCGTTCTTCGTCGAACAGCAGATCGATGGGGTTGCCGTCGCACCTGCCATTGTAGGGGACTCTGTTTTTCCATGTCGATGACGGTTGGTCGGGTTTCAAGAGCAATCGCCGCACGCGCCATCGGTTCCGGTCTGCGGCCGCCAGCTCGTGGAACTCGCCGAGGAGCTTCTTGAAGAATTCCTCGGTCTGCCGCCAGAAACGATGGATGCGGCCGGGGGAGGCGAGTTTGCAGAACAGCTGATGCGCAAGCCATGCGGCACGGTCGTTGTCGTCCAGCGTGTCCCATTTGGGGGCTTGGGAGCGGTCCTCGACGATTTTGGAGAAAAAAGACGGCCAATTCTTCTCGTGCCGATACCCCTCCTGGAGGTTGCACAGCACGAGGTCATTTTTGTCAAAAGATGCGAGCTTCCCTTTGATATATTGAAAGAGGCTGTCGAAACAGGTGGAGGGAGCAATCGGATTTAGGTTAGGCGTAGAGCTTGTTTTGTCTTTCAGCTCAGGATTGAACTTCCGCCATTCCGGAATGGCTTGGGTTCTGAGCGCATCCAGACGGGTTCCGTCCAGCCACGGCTCGATGTCCAGGCTCATCGTTACGAGGGCGACACGGTCGTTGGCGTCGGCCACCTCGCTGAGCCAGATGGAGTTCGAGCCGAACTCCCCCTTCAGCCACGCGTCCAGGCGATGGGTCCGCCGCGTCTGGCAGGGAGTGCAAGGCCTTTGCCTGTTTGTTGTTCCTGAAGGGCTTCTGCGCACCAGACATACCGGGCAGGCGGGGCCACCCGAGGAATCTTGAGAATCTTGTCCGGGGATCTGCCACTTGCGATGCAGCGGCACGGCCGTCGCCTTTCGAGCCTTTTGAATTTCCGCCGTCATCCCCACGAGAGAGCGGGAGGGAGCGTTGATGTAGCAGTAGGGCGGCATCTCGAGGTTGATTTCGCGGGCGTATCCGTCAATCTCCTCTTTCAACCAGCTTTGCCAATCTGCGATATGCAAATCGCCACCTGTATGATCGAGCCGCTCTCCCGGAAACGAGAAGACGCAGACGCCGCCGTCCCTGTACAGCAGGGAGCCCACCGCCAGTTTGACCTCGAGGAGCTTGCGGACTTTGGTGAAAAACTTGTCCAGTGCCAGGCGCGTCCCGGTCCAGTCGCCGATCTTCACCGCCCGGGCCTCGTAGTGGTCCACGCCGATCCCGACCGTCAGGAGCCGCCAACGGGTCCCTTGCTTGAGTCCTTTGCCGGACCAGGGGAATTTACTGCCCTCCAGAACCGCCCCGGCCACGGCGCTCTTGAACAGCGCGGCCGCGACATAGGACTGATCAAAGAGCGTGACGTCGTTGTTCGGAAGTCGGGTCTCGGCCAGGGTACTGGTAAACGCTCTGCGCAGCCAGCCATCGGGTCCCACCACCCCCTCCCGCCAATTCCACCAGTCGTCAAGGTCGTCTGCCGCATCGGGCACCGTCAGATTGCCCAGTGCCTCGTACTCTATCAGCAGCGTTTTGCTTTGTTCCAGCAGCTGTTTCCAATCCGCCTCGGTGAGCCTCTCGGGCGGATTGGCCAGCGCCTTGAGATCTTCCAGCAGCTTTTTGATTTGACTGATCAGGTGTTTCCAGCCTGCCTCGGGCAGGTTGGCCAGTACCTCGAGATTTATCAGCAGCGTTTTGATTTGCTCTAGCAGGCGCTTCCAGCCCGCCTCGGTGAGTGCCTCGGGCGGGTCGGCCAGCAGATTGCGGACCGGGGTCCCGAAGGCCGAGGACATCCACATGTGGGTGACATCCTGTCCCAGATACTTGGAGGTATCTGCAGGAAGATTTTTTTCGATGCCCGACGCCATGGCGTGCCCGGCCTGGAGCAGACTGACAAGGCCCGATTTTGATGAGCGTTCTGCGTGCTCGGTGATAAACGCCGTCAGCGTTTCGGGCCACGCCTCCTCGTCCAGCTTGAATTTGTCCTCCACCCATTGCAGCGGGTTGTCCCAGTTTTCCTGATCGCCCCAAGCCTTGTAGTCATAGCCGTTTTCCTGTCCGCCGTGCATCTGCAGAAAATCGATCCTGGCCTTGCCGGCCATGTGAAGCCACCCGATCGCCTCACACGCCAGAAGCAGAGGGCGGTGCTTCCGCAAACGGTCCCACGCTTCGACATTCGTCATGGATTGCCTCCCTGCCGGGTATTCCCTGTTTTTGCCATCGCCTCGATAAAATCCTCGAGGCTGCGTTTCTTTATCTTCAGCGATAGTGTATCCCCTGCATTCGCCTTCAGACGCTGACCGTATTCTTCCCCATGTTTCTCGTACCATCCCTTAAAATCCTCGAACTCGCTGCTCTTGCAAGGCTTCTTCTCTTCTGGAAGTTTCTTGAACTGTGTCTTGCTGATAAACTTTAACTTCTCTTTTTCATCAAACAAAATCTTTATCGGCAAACCGTTATCATCCATTAGCTTTTTGAAAGCCTCAGAGGGCGCTTCATAGGGCACTGTTGCATCAGGAATAAAGTGATCTAGGGGGTTTCCCTCCAAAAACAGCAGCTTCGATTTTTTAAGGTCGATCCTCGCCTTACCCCATCCGGCGGTGCGTTTTGCGGAGATGCCGTAGTTCTCGAGAAGTGCCCTTATGCTGTCGATGAGGTCTTGGATGAAGGCGTCCGGCGTCGTCTGGTCGCGTTCGATCTCTCCCGGCAGGGGGGCGTAGAGCAACCGCAGCATCCCCGTCGTTCCGGCCGGGACGACCTCGTAGTAAATGGGCTGAGTCCCGGCCCGGCGGGCGCGGTCGTGGGGATTGATCACCTCGAA
>NZ_CALIAA010000315.1 GCF_938040765.1 uncultured Fretibacterium sp. | reverse complement strand
AGTTCACATCGATATCCCCGTCGGCCAGCGCGGCGTTGGGAAGGATGAAGTCCGCGAAGCGCACCAGCTCCACCTCGAGCCCCTTCTCCGCCGCGAGCTTCTGCACCAGCTCGCCGATCTCCTCATGCGGACCCCCGTCCACACCCAGCTTGATCTTCGCCGCCTCCGCACTTCCGACCCCAAGGGAAAGGACAAACAACGCCGCCAACACAACCCCAAATTTCTTCAACAGAACCCCAAACTTCTTCAACACAACGACAACCTCCTTAACCATCCATCGAACGAACTTCGCCGCACCCCATCAGGGGAGCGAGCTCCCCTGAACCCCATCGCACAAAGCAAAAAACCGCAAAACGCCGCTATCCCTCCATACCTCTGCGGCGCAGCACCGCCCGAACCGTCCAGTCCCCGGCGGTCTGGATGGCCTGCACCATGACGATCATCACGACGATGGTCGCCAGCATGATGTCCGGCCGGAACCGCTGGTGGCCGAAGCGGATGGCCAGGTCCCCCAGCCCGCCGCCCCCGACCGCGCCCGCCATGGCCGAGTACCCCACCAGGTTGACCAGCATCAGGGTGACGCCGCGCAGCAGGTCGGGCACGGCCTCGGGAAAGAGGACCTTCCGGACGATCTGAGCGGGCGACGCCCCCATCGCCTGAGCCGCCTCGACGACCCCGCCATCCACCCCGTTCAGTGCGCTCTCCACAAGCCGCCCCATGAACGGCAGGGCCGCCAGGGCCAGGGGTACGACGGCCGCCGAGGTCCCGATGGACCGTCCCACGATCAGCCGGGTCAGCGGGATGATCGCCACCATCAGGATGATGAAGGGCGTGGACCGCGTCGCGTTGACCACGAACCCCACCGTGCGGTTCAGCCAGGGGCTGGGCATCAGCCCTCCGGAGGACGTCACGGCCAGCAGCACGCCCAGGGGGATCCCCCCCGCGCAGGCCAGCAGCCCCGACAGCCCTATCATATAAAGCGTCTCACACGACGCCTGCCACAGAAGTCCCCAGATTGCGGCGGACATAGCCGATCACCTCCAGTCCGAGATTCAGATTCCTGAGATACTCCATCGCGGCGTCCCGGTTCCCGTTGCCGGAGAGCTCCACCACCAGCGTCCCGTAGGGCACCCCCTGGATGTGGTCGATGGCGCCGTAGAGGATGTTCACGTCCACGCCGAACCTGCGGACCACCCCCGATATGATCGGCTCCGCCGCCGTGTCCCCCAGGAAGGAGACGCGCAGCAGGAGCCCGCAGCCCGCCTCGGGCTCCCGCAAAAAGTCCAGCGCCGCGAAATGCTGAGGGATGTCCCGCGTCATCACGCTCGCCACAAGCTCGTGCGTCACCAGGGACTGCGGCACCGTGAAGACCTTGAAGACCGCTCCCGACTCCACCACCCGCCCCGCATCCAGCACGGCGACCTCCTCGCAGATCTCCTTGATGACCGCCATCTCGTGGGTGATCAGGACGACCGTCAGGCCCAGTTTGCGGTTGATGTCGCGCAGGAGCCCCAGGACCTCCCGCGTCGTCTGGGGGTCGAGGGCCGACGTCGCCTCGTCGCACAACAGGATCTTGGGCTCAGGGGCCAAAGCCCGGGCAATGCCGACGCGCTGCTTCTGCCCCCCGGAGAGCTGCGCGGGATAGGCGTCCCGCTTCCCCCCCAGGCCCACCAGCTCCAGAAGCTCGTCCACACGGCCCGCGATGCGCGCGGCGTCCCAGCCCGCGAGCTCCAGGGGGAACGCGACGTTACCCGCCACGCTGCGGGACTCCAGCAGGTTAAACCCCTGAAAGATCATGCCGATGCCGCGCCGCGCACGGCGAAGCTCCGCGGGGGACAGGGCCGCCAGGTCCACGCCGGCGACGGTCACCCGGCCGGACGTCGGCCGCTCCAACAGGTTGATCGTGCGCACCAGGGTGCTCTTGCCCGCGCCGCTCCGCCCGATGATGCCGTAGATGCACCCCTTGCGTATCGAGAGGCTCACCCCCCTGAGGGCGTGAAAGCATCCCCCCTCCGTGTCGAAATCCTTGCACACATCCTCCAGAACAATCAAAACCCCTTCACCTCTCCCATCCCGACGCCCGTGCCGAACACAAAAAAAGCCCCCTCCGCGAGGAAGGGGGCTTTGTACGACGGACAAACTCCGCTGCAAGCACCCATCATCTCCCAGGATATACCTGCAGGAATTGGCACCGTTTTGCTCTCGCAAGGGTTGCCGCGGCTTCACAGGGCCTTTCCCTCCGCCGCTCTTGATGATGTCGCAAGTCCTATTCGATTGTGGTGCGTATGATACAGGGAGGGGCCCCCGCTGTCAAGGGCCGTCCTCCCGCCTCCTCCCCAGGACCGTCCGGGCCCGCGAAAGTCCGCGAGTTCTCCACGTCGGGCCGGTCCGGGCACAGCCCATCCCATCGAGCGGATGTAAGCCCGCCGCGGCTAAGCGATCTCCGACTGGAGGTAGGCGGCCAGCAGGCGGATCGACGCGTCGACCGCGTCGCGGTGCGTCCGCTCGTAATGGTGCGTCGCCTCCGTCCCGGGGCCGAAACAGACCGCCCGCACGTCTCTGCCGCTCCTCACCGCGACCGAGGCGTCCGAGGCATAGTTGATGTAGGCGTCGATCCGGTAGGGGATCCCCTCGTCGTCCGCCAGGCGCTTCAGCTGGAGCACCGCCTCACGGTCGTAGGGCAGGACGCCGTCGCGCGACAGGATCGTCACGGCGTGCTCGCTCGACGCGCACCCCTCCGCCACCACGCCGACATCCACGGCCGCGGCCTCGACGGTCTTCGGGGGCATCACGGGGGTGCCGTGCCCGATCTCCTCGTAGTTGCTGATGTAGAAGTGCGTCGTGTGAGCGGGGGAAAGTCCCTGCTCCCGCATCGCCTTGACGGCCCCCAGCAGTATGGCGACCCCGACCTTGTCGTCCAGGAATCGGGACTTCAGATATCCCGTCTCGGTCAGCTCGCTCCTGGGGTCGAAAAAGACCAGATCCCCGCAGTGGATCCCCAACGCCTCCGTCGCCTCCCTGGAGTCCGTCCGGATATCCAGGCGGAGCTCCACGTTGTCCAGGTCGTGCGCCTCGTTGCGTATGGCCTCGGCAAAGGCATGGCGCGCCGCATGGTCCGGGAGCACGGTCCCCCGATACTCCCGCCCCTCCAGGGTGCGGACGAAGCAGTTCTCCCCCGCGAAGCTGCGCCAGTCGAAGCCGCCCAGCGGGAAGAGCCTCAGCCTGCCGTTCCGCCTGATCCGGCGCACCGTGGCGCCCAGGGTATCCACGTGGGCGGAGACCACCCGATGACGCTCGTCGTCCGAACCCCTCCAGACGGCGATGAGCGCCCCCTTGTTCGTCTCCTCGAAGGGAAGGCCCAGGGCCTCGAACTCGTGCGACACCCGCTGAATCGCCTCGACGCAGTCCCCCGCGACGGACGGTATCGCCAGCAGCTCCAGAGTCAGGCTCACCGCGTAATCCAGAATACGATCCATGTTGTACGACAATCTGCCAGCCCCTTCACCTTGGGAGTTTTTCCGTTCGGAACTTTTTCCTGCCGAAAGTTTACCAGAAGAGCGGCCGCCTGTCCTCAAAAAAAGGGACGGCCCTCAAGGGCCGCCCCAAATCAAGGAAGCGCCGATCAAGACAGCGTTTCTCTCGGCTATTCCGGCTTCCGGAGCCACCACTCGATCAAAGACCCCGTGGCGACGAAGATGGAGCTGTAGGTCCCCGCGACGATGCCCACGAGCATGGCGTAGCTGAAGGCGGCCAGCACGGGCCCTCCCCAGACGCACAGGGCCGCGACGGGGAAGAGCGTCGTCAGCGTCGTGTTGATGGTCCGGGAGAGCGTCTGGTTCACGGATCGGTTGACCAGCTCCACGATGCCGACCTTCGGGAGGTCCCGCCAGTTCTCGCGTATGCGGTCCAGGATGATGATCGTGTTGTTCAGCGAGTAGCCCACGATCGTCAGGAGCGCCGCGATGAACGAGGAGGCGATCTCCATCTGGGTCAGGCTGAAGAAGCCCAGGGCGATCACCACGTCGTGCACCAGCGGGACGACGCTCACCACCGCGAAGCGGAACTGGAAGCGCACGGTGATGTAGATCAGGATGGCGACGAGGGCGATGGAGATGCCCACGATCGCCTGGTTGCGCAGCTCCCGCCCCACGACGGGACCGACCTTCTCGAAGCCGATGACCTTCATGTCCGCGTACTTCTCCTGCAGGACCTTGACGACCTGCTCGCGGCTCCCCTCCGTATCCTCGTTGGTGCGGATGATGATGCCCGCCTCGCCGAAGTTCTGGATCATCGCCCCCTTGGCCACGACGGCGGAGACGACCTCACGGACCTCCGCCACGTCGGGCCGGTTCCCGAACTCCACCTGAATGACGTTGCCGCCCGTGAAGTCGATGCCCAGGTTCAGGCCCCTGAAAAGCAGGAGCCCCAGGCTGAGGACGACCAGGACGAGGCTCAGAAGAAGCGCCGGCCTGCGGTACCCCATCAAATTAAAATTCATCGCGTCCACCTCCTAGCTGCGCCTCAGGGCGTTCTGTTTTCGGCTCATGAATATCTGAAGGAGCGCACGGGTCACGACGACGTTGGAGAACACGCTGGCCACGAGGCCGATGGAGAGCGTGACGCCGAAGCCGCGCACCGATCCGGAGCCGAAGTAGAAGAGGACGACGGCCGCGATCAGCGTCGTGATGTTCGAGTCGAGGATCGTCACGAGCGCCTTGCGGAAGCCCGAGTCCAGCGCCGCAAGGGAGGTCTTTCCGGCGCGCAGCTCCTCGCGGATGCGCTCGTAGATCAGCACGTTGCCGTCCACGGCCATGCCGATCGTCAGGATGATGCCCGCGATGCCGGGCAGGGTGAGCGTCGCGTTGAAGGCGATAAGCCCCGCGAATACCAGGAGCATCGTCACGGCCAGGGCGACGTCTGCGGCCAGCCCCCGGAACTGATAGTAGATCAGCATGAAGACGAGCACCATGCCCGCCCCGAAGAGGCCGGCCTGGAGCCCCTGACGGACGGAGTCCGCGCCGAGGCTGGGGCCGACCGAACGGTTCTCGGCGATCTCGACCGCCACGGGCAGCGCGCCGGCCTTGAGCATGATGGCCAGGCGCGAGGCCTCGTCCGGAGAGAAGCGCCCCGTGATCTGCGCGTTGCCGCCCGAGATGCGGTCCTGAACGACGGGCGCGGAGATCACCACGCCGTCCAGCACGATGGCGATCTGTTTCCCCACCAGGCGGCCCGTGGCCTCCTCGAAGAGCCGGGCCCCCTCGGAGTTGAAGGAAAGGGAGACCCCCATGCGGCCCAGGCTGTCGGGGTTCACCGCGGCATCCTTGAGCTCCTTGCCGGAGAGCAGCACCTTGCCCAGCAGGTAGTAGCGTCCTCCCTCCGTCCCCTCGCGCTCGTCCTCGCTGGGGGCGACGATCGCCCCCTCCATTCCGGCGGCCCGGGCCGAGAAGTCCGCGCTGGCATTGTTCCCGAGCGCCGCGGCCGACCTCCAGCGCTCCTGGGCGCGGGCAAACTGCTCGTCGCTGTCGTAATTCTTCCTCTCGGGCGAGGGCGGAGGCGGGGCGCTGACGTCCAGCACCTCACGGAAGTCCAGCTGCGCGGTCTTTCCAATCAGCTCCAGAGCGGCGTTCGGGTCCTGAATGCCCGGCAGGTCGATGATGATCCTGTCCTGGCCGCTCTTCTGAATGATCGGTTCCGCAACGCCGTACTGGTCCACCCGGTTGCGCAGCACGGCCAGCAGGCGGTCGATGCTGTCCTTCTCCACGGGGGCCTCCGGGGTATCCTTGGCCTGAAGGACGATATGGGCTCCGCCCTTCAGGTCGAGCCCCATATTGAGCCTCCCCACCACGGGCCACGCATAGGCCAGCGCGGCCAAGACAACGATCACCACGACCCAAAGCCGCAGACGATCTCTACGAATCATGCTTATCCCCCTGAATCCAGATTGTCGCATCGCCCGCACCAGAGGCGATGCCGCAGAACGGGCACGAGGCCGCAGCACCGCGGCGGCCCCGCTGCCCGAATTTTTACCTCTTTTGCCTAAAGATGCTTTGCATAGTCACTCCCGATAAAATAGGCAGTCTCGTTCCCGTCGGCGCTTCCCTAGTCCTTCTTTTCCTCCGAGGCAGGCGTCGACGGAGTGACGACCTTCTTGGTCTGGACGGCGGATTTGAGGATGCGCACCCGCACGCCCTCCGCCAGCTCAATCAGGAACGTATCGTCGCGGACCTCCCGCACCGTGCCGAAGAACCCGCCGATCGTCACGATCTGGTCCCCGCGCCCGATGCTCGAGATCAGCCCCTCGTGCTGCTTCTGGCGCTTGCGCTGGGGACGAATGATGAAGAAGTAAAAGATGAGGACGAATACCGCCAGGGGAAAGAGCATCCCCATCATGCTCTGAGCCCCTCCCGCTGCGCCGCCCTCGCCGCCCGCCGTTCCTCCGCCGGTGGCACCGCAGGGAGAAACCGCCGTCGTCGTCGTAGCCTGATCCGCCAATGAGATCTCCTCCTTAAAGACTTGAACTGAAAGACAAAACCGCTCCAGTCACAAAACTGCCCCTCGGCGGAAATACGAGCACCCGACGAGAGGCACGACTCGCAAAAGAGAAACGCGACTCTTGATTATATCAGACGCCATATCGCAGGCCGCCCGGATACGCACGGGGGCGGCTGCGGGATGGGAACGATCTACGCCTTCCAGGCCACGAACTCGATCTCGACCTGCGCGTCCTTCGGCAGTGCCTTGACGGCGACGAAGGAGCGGGCCGGGGGATTCTCGCCGAAATACCTCGAGTAGACCTCATTCACCGCGGCAAAGTTCGCCATATCCGTCGCGAAGACCGTGGTCTTCACCACGTCCTGCAGGGAATAGCCCGCGCCCTCCAGGACCCCCTTCACGTTCTCCAGGACGCACACGGCCTGATCCTGCACGGAGCCCGAGACCATCTTTCCGGTCTTCGGGTCCAGGGGAATCTGTCCCGAGGCGAAGAGGAACTGCCCGGCCTGGACCGCCTGGCTGTAGGGGCCGATGGCCGCCGGGGCCTTGTCGGTGCTGACGATTTTTTTCATAAAATCACCCTCCAAA
>NZ_CALIAA010000314.1 GCF_938040765.1 uncultured Fretibacterium sp. | reverse complement strand
GAGAGAAGGGAGAAGAAAGAAGCGAAAACCGTGACCACAGAAAACGCGCAAGTCGGATATTCGGAACCTCATCGCAGGGTTCCCCTCCATGGCCCATGCCGGGGGAGGGGAAGCAAGAGGAGTCCAAGGAAACCCAAGGGCCAGGACGTCCCCTTGGGGCAATGCGTAACAAGGCGATACGGGTTGACCCTCCAGACCGTCGTAGAACGACGGAGAGGCACGTCAGGGGACTGGGGATAGGGGGAGAAGTACCCTAAGCGATCCCGATGGCCTCACAGGGGCATCCAGGACGCGCCTGGAGGATAAAACGAAAGGACACGAGGCCAAGGAAGCGGGAGACCGGCCCCTTGGCCACAGAGAAGGGAGACACGACGATGAACGAAGCATTGAGGGGCAGCACGTTGGAGGTTGCCTTCGAGAAGCTCTGGAGAACCCGTGGCGGCGTCGCGGACCTCAGGGTACTCGGCGACCCTTCGGGGGACAAGGCGGCAAGTAGATTTCTCCTTGCACAGGAGAAAGCCTCCGGCGCACTGAAGGCCGAGAACGAGGACATTTACAGGGAGCTTGAGTTCGCTACCGACGACTACATCTCAAAGGTCACACAGGAGCACTATCGCCTGGGGTTCCAGGACGCCTTGCGCCTCATGGCCGGGGCCTGAGCCTCCGCGCTGATCTGCGGCGTTTTGCGCTGACTTGAGGCCAAGGCGCCGCCCTAAGGTGCAATGATCGCCTCCAGGTTCTGAGTAGGAGTTGGCTGACGAATTGTCTGAATTGATGTACTCGTTTTAAACGAGTTGTCTACACAAATCTCTGGACGCATCTTCCGGACCAACGCTTCGCCAACGTTGCATT
Source organism: uncultured Fretibacterium sp. (assembly GCF_938040765.1). GTDB lineage: Bacteria > Synergistota > Synergistia > Synergistales > Aminobacteriaceae > CAJPSE01. Next base: position 273 of record NZ_CALIAA010000314.1, on the reverse strand, counting down.
TGGCCGCAATTTGGCAGTTGGAGAGCTTGCTCCATTCTTCATCCTCAAGCATGACCCAGGGCGTTCCAGAAATTACCGGGCTCGACCGTGCCTTTTCTGGGCTTGTCTGGTGCTTGTACTGTGCTGGCCCGGAAATTTCCGGGGCGGGTTGCGCCTCGCGGCTCGCCTAACAAATTTGTGAAGCGAGGTTTTTCGCAAATTCGTGAAAAACCCCGGAACGATCAGGGCTTCCGCTAAGAGGGAGGTTTTCCCCGAATTTATGGAAAACCTCCC
>NZ_CALIAA010000313.1 GCF_938040765.1 uncultured Fretibacterium sp. | reverse complement strand
GGGGGGACCCGACACGCCCTGAATGCAAACGGTTCTCGAATGGCCGGGCCGGCTGTCCGGCAGCTATCCGGGGTTATTCGGCCCGATAGACCACCACGGCATCGGGATACTTGATGCGGGGAAGCGCCGTCTCCAGGATGCGGAGATGGTGGTTCAGCTCCACCTGTTCGGTGTACGCCGTCCGGATGTCCTGTCCGACCAGCAGGTCCATGTACTGCGGCTGGGCGCAGAGCAGCAGGGCGGTTCCGGGCTGGAGCACCGTGGCCTGGAAGATGCGTCCCTCCAGAAGGTGGCGGACGCGTTCGATCTCCATGAGTCCCGTGCCCTGCTGGATGTGGTGGAGCTGGACGAACAGGTCCGGGCTGACGATCAGGGTGTGGCGGCCCATGCGCCCCTTCTGCTGCAGGGCCGAGACCCCAGAGACGATGTCGATGAAGGCCCCCTCGCCCGTCCCCCAGTCGCCGCGCTTGAGCTTGTTGACGCCGGAGACGGTGAGCAGGCCGTCCACGCCCAGGGACTTGACCCCATAAAAGACCATCTGGTCCTCGCGGCGGCAGAGGGCCTGCGCCGCTATACGCACGGGGGAGAGGTCGGCCGGCTGTCCCTCCCGCTCGGCCGCCTCGAGGTCGCGCCACAGGAGCCAGAGGTCCTCGGAGAGCTGCGGCACCTCGACGAAAGAACGCCTGGGCGAAAAGGTGAAGCCGTTCTCGGTCTTCTCCTCGCGGACCGGGCTGTCGGTCGGCGCTACCTGCACTCCGGGCCCCAGGGGGCCGTACAGCGGCAGGAACCTCCGTGCCGTGAGGGTCTCCTTTGCCGTCTCGACGACGGCCTCGTCCAGCCGCTTCCAGAACTCCTCGGAAAGGGGAGAGGCATCTCTCCCGAGATAATCTTCCATAACCTTTATGCCTCCTTCTCTTTCGGATTGGCCGCTACTTCTCGATGAGGCTGCCGACGGTCGACCCGGGAGCGGCATCCCGCTTGGAGGGTGCGATGCCGAGTTCCTCCATGACCTCGAGGACCTCCCCCTCCCCCTCGGCGAGGAAGTCCGACCAGTTGGGCTCCAGGTAGCGCAGCAGGGTCATCAGCTCGCCGACATGGGCCTTTTCCTCGTCCCGGATGTCCATCAGGACCTTGCGCACCAGAGGATCGTCGGTCGCCTGGGCGTGGGCGTCGTAGAGAAACATGGCCTCGAGCTCCCCGGCGATGTCGACGCGCAGGGCCTGCACCAGCTCCTCCTTGTTGACCTTTCGGTCGACGTTGCCGGAAAACGGGTTGGGAAAATCGGGCATGGCAAATCGCTCCTTCCTGTTCCATCTGTATTTTATTGGATTGCTGGATTGAGCGTTTCGGAATTCAGTCGGTCAATCGAACAACCCCACTCGAAGCAGAGCATAGTCTCTGACAGAGAATTTTGTAATGCGTGGAAATACAGATCGTGCGGACGCCATAAATAATATGGAAGATTTTTGCGAAGTAATCTGAAA
>NZ_CALIAA010000312.1 GCF_938040765.1 uncultured Fretibacterium sp. | reverse complement strand
GTTCTGGCAGGAGCACGACACGTACCATAAGGCCGTGGAGGCCAGAAAGGGTGCGGACGAGCGTTTCGTCCTTCACGACGGCCCGCCCTACGCCAACGCAAACATACACATCGGGACCGCCTTCAACAAAGTTCTGAAGGATTTCATCCCCAAGTACAAGACGATGACAGGCCGGTACGCGCCCTACGTCCCGGGGTGGGACACGCACGGCCTGCCCATCGAGCTGAGGGTGCTGAAGGACGAGAAGCTCTCGAAGGAATCCGTGGATCCCCTGGAGCTGCGCAAGAAATGCACGGCTACCGCGCTGCACTACCTGGACGTCCAGCGCGAGGAGTTCAAGCGGCTGGGGGTGTTCGGCGAGTGGGACAAGCCCTACATCACCCTGGACCCCGGCTTCGAGACCCTGGAGCTCCGCGCCTTTGCCGACATGGTGGAGAAGGGGCTGGTGTATCGCGGGCTGAAGCCCGTCTACTGGTGCATCGACTGCCAGACGGCCCTGGCGACTGGGGAGATCGAGTATTGGGACGAATCCTCGTCCTCGGTCTATGTCGCCTATCCCATGCCGAGGGCTGCGGAGAAGTTCCCCCAGCTTGCAGGACGGGACGTCAGCGTCGTCATCTGGACGACCACGCCCTGGACCCTGGCCGCCAGCATGGCGGTGGCGCTGCATCCGCAGTACGAGTACGGCTTCTACGACTGCGGCGGAAAGGTGTACCTCTTTGCCGTCGGCCTCAAGGATGCCGTGTTTGCTGCGACCGGCCTGAAGGGCGGCGAACCCCTGCTCACGGTCCGGGGCTCGGACCTGGAGAACCTGCTGGCCGTTCACCCCTTCTGTGATGACCGGGACATCCCGCTGGTCCTGGCGGATTACGTAATCCTGGACTCCGGCACGGGGTGCGTCCACACGGCCCCGGGGCACGGCGTCGAGGACTACGAGACGGGGATCCGCTATGGCATCGACATCTACAATCCGGTGGACGACGCGGGCGTCTATGAAAAGGGCACCCCTTTCTTCGAGGGCATGCCCATCGAGGAGGGCGGGAAGCGAGCCATCGAGATGATCGCCGAGCGCGGGCGCCTTCTGGGGAGCGGGACGATCATGCACAGCTATCCGCACTGCTGGCGCTGCAAGAAGCCGGTGATCTTCCGCGCGACCGACCAGTGGTTCATCGCCGTCTCCAAGTTCAGGGACAGGGCTCTCGACGTCATCGATAAGGATGTCCGCTGGATTCCGGAGTGGGGACGCGACCGCATCCACAACATGGTGAGCGACCGGTCCGACTGGTGCATCAGCCGGCAGAGGGTCTGGGGGGTGCCCGTCCCCGCGCTCAAATGCCGGGACTGCGGGGCGCACAGCCTGACGCCCGACCGGGTGCGCAGCTTTGCGGATAAGGTTGGGGAGAGCCCCGAGGGGTCGTCGATCTGGTGGAGCCGAACGGTGGAGGAGCTCTTCGGAGACCGCGCCGTGTGCGATGCCTGCGGCTCCCGCAACGTGGAGAAGGACGGCAACATCCTGGACGTGTGGTTCGACTCCGGGGTGACGCATCTGGCCGTCCTGAACGAGCGTTTCGGCCTGAGCTGGCCCACGGAGATGTACCTGGAGGGCAGCGATCAGCATCGCGGCTGGTTCCAGTCCTCGCTTTTGACCGCCGTGGCGGTGAAGGACCAGGCTCCATACCGGAACGTCCTGACCCACGGCTTCATCCTGGACGGCGAGGGGCGCAAGATGTCCAAGTCCCTGGGCAACGTGGTGCTGCCTCAGGAGGTCGTGGACGAGTATGGGGCGGACATCCTGCGTCTGTGGGTGGCCTCCACCGACTACCGGAACGACGTCCGCATCTCTCAGACCATCATGAAGTCCCTGTCGGAGACGTACCGGCGCATCCGCAACACCGCGCGCTTCCTGCTGGGCAACCTGCACGGGTTCGACCCCCGGAAGGACACGCTTCCCTATGAAGAGCTCCTGTCGATGGACCGCTGGATCCTCGACCGCCTGCACCGGGTCATCGGAAAGGCGCGCGAGGCCTTCGAGGAGTACGAGTTCCACGTGCCGACCAACGCCATCCACTCGCTGTGCGTCAACGAGCTGAGCGCGTTCTATCTGGACGTGAGCAAGGACCGGCTCTACGTGGAGGGAGCGGACTCCCTGGGGCGCCGCAGCGCCCGGACGGCGATGTGGGAGGTGCTCTCGGTCCTGACGCGGATGCTGGCCCCGATCCTGAGCTTCACGGCCGAGGAGATCTGGCAGGAGATGCGGACACTCGATGCCTCGTTGCCCGAGAGCGTGTTCCTGTCGGACTTCCCGGCGGTGGATCCCTCCCGGATCGACGAGGGGCTGAACGATCTGTGGCAGGACGCGCTGCTGCTCCGCGGGGCCGTGAGCCGGATGCTGGAGGGGCTGCGCGCCGCGAAGACCATCGGCACCTCCCTGGAGGCGGCCGTCCAGGTCAAGCGTAACTCCGCCATGGATCGCGTGGCAGGCGCCTTCTCGGAGCAGGAGCTGGCGGATCTCGTCATCGTCTCCCGATTCGAGTGGACGGACGCGCTCAGCCTCGGGGCCCCGATCCGGGACGAGGCGACGGGGCTCGAGATGGCTGCGGGATTCACGCCCGGCATCAAGTGCCCGCGTTGCTGGAAGTACACGGAGGGCGCGGCCGGGGACGGCCTGTGCTCGCGATGTGCCGCGGTTCTGAAGGATCGGAACTGAGGAGACGAAGTTGACGGCCGAACGCTGTGCCGATGCCGGAATGCCGTCCGGAACGCAGAAGAGCTCCCCTCTCGAGGGGGGCTCTTCTGCAGATGAAGTCGGGATGGGGCCCGCCGGGGTATCGGGACGGGAGCTCTCCGACGGAGAGGGCGGGAGCCCGATCGAGGAGGTCCTGTGCACGGGTGCCGACGCGGGGATGCGGCTGGACGTCCTGCTGGCCCGTCGTCTGGGTCTCACCCGCTCCTTCGCCCAGAGGCTGGTGCGCGAGGGGCGCGTGTCCTGCGGCGGCCTCAGGCCGAAGCCCTCGCTGAGGGTTGCGGAGGGGGCGGTCTGCCGCATCGAAATGCCGGCCCCCGAGAACCTGGAGTTCGAGCCGGAGCCCGTGGATTTTCGGGTCGTCCACGAGGACGACGCCCTGCTGGTGGTGGACAAGCCCGCCGGCCTGGTGGTCCACCCCGCGCCCGGCCACTGGTGCGGTACGCTCGTCCACGGCCTGATGTGGCGCTATCCGGATATGGGGCCGTTCAACAACGTGCGGAGGCCGGGCATCGTGCACCGGCTGGACGCGACGACCTCCGGGCTCATGGTCGTCGCGCGCCGGCAGGACGCGATGGAGGCGCTCCAGGCGATGTTCCGGGACCGCTCGGTGGAGAAGGAGTATCTGGCCCTGGTGCATGGGCGCCCCGCGCCCGGCGAGGGGACGCTTTCGGGCCCTATTGGCCGCGACCCCGCAAACCGCCTGCGGATGGCTGTGGTCGAGGGCGGCCGGCCGGCCCTCACGGGGTACCGCGTCCTGAGCCATCGCGGGGGGCTTTCCCTGGTGCTCTGTGTGCTCCACACGGGCCGCACGCACCAGATCCGGGTGCACCTCGCGGCTCTGGGACATCCGCTGGTCGGCGACGTGCTCTACGGGGCACCGGACGAGCCGGGGTTCGGGCGCGTCTTCCTGCACTCCTGGCGGCTGGCCTTCGCCCACCCCATAACCGGGGCACGGCTGGAGTTCCGCTCGCCGCTGCCCGACGAACTGCGGGAGTATCTGAGCCGAAGGTTCCTGTAGAGTTCCCCCCCTTCCCCATGCGGAGGACCGTCTGCCCTCCTCGCGAATATATTTGACCTTCCCGCTGTGCCGTGACAAACTGAATACAGAGAAACAAAGGCGTACTGCATAGTGCTTTGCCGATGGACCGACGGAGTGCTTCGGGGTCGTTCGCGGGCCTTGGAGGATGAGGCCGTTACGTGCGGCCGGATGTGGAGGGATGGTCAATGGCTGTTTCGACGGCGTTCATGAGGGACGAGCTCGACCGCATGAAGCGGGAGGGGCTCTATGGGAATATCCGCACGCTGACGGGCCCCCAGGGGGCCCGGATCGAGATCGACGGCAAGAGGTACCTGAACCTCTGCTCCAACAACTATCTGGGGCTTGCCAACGACCCGCGTGTCTGTGCGCGGGCCAGGGAGCTCATCGACCGTTACGGGGTCGGTCCGGGGGCCGTCCGCACCATCGCGGGGACGATGGACATCCATCTGGAGCTCGAGAGGAAGCTGGCGCGATTCAAGGGCACCGAGGCCGCCATCACCGTGCAGTCCGGCTTCTGCGGCAACCTTGCCGTGATGCCGACCGTGACGGGTGAGGGGGACCTGATCTTCAGCGACGCGCTGAACCACGCCTCGATTATCGACGCCTGCCGGCTCTCCAAGGCGCGAACCCTGCGCTATGGACACTCCGACATCGAGGACCTGCGGTCGAAGCTCAGGGAGCATGCCTCCGAGCCGGGACGCAGACTGATCGTCACGGACGGCGTGTTCTCGATGGATGGCGATGTCGCCAGGCTGCCGGAGATCGTGGAGGCCGCCGAGGAGTTCGGCGCGATGGTCGCGGTGGACGACGCGCATGGGGAGGGGGTCCTGGGGCGCGGCGGGCGCGGTATCGTCGATCACTTTGGCCTGCACGGCCGGGTGGATATCGAGATCGGGACGATGTCCAAGGCGTTCGGCGTCGTGGGGGGCATCGTGGCCGGAAGTGCGACGCTGATCGATTTCCTGCGCCAGAAGGCTCGTCCCAACCTCTTCAGCAGCGCCATGACCGTCCCCGACGTCGCGGCGAACCTGGCGGCGGTCGAGATCATGGAGGAGAGCGACGAGCGGGTGACGCGCCTCTGGGAGAACGGCCGATACCTCAAGGCGGAGATGAAGCGGTATGGCTTCGACGTCGGCAAGAGCGAGACGCCCATCACCCCGGTGATCGTGGGGGGGGCCCAGACGGCCAAGGACGTCAGCGCCGCCCTCTTCGAGCGCGGGGTCTTCGCCACGGCTATCGTTTTCCCGACGGTTCCCAAGGGCACCGCACGCATCCGCGTGATGGTCAGCGCCGCGCACAGCCGGGAGGACCTCGACGAGGGGGTGGCGCAGTTTGTCGCCGTCGGGCGCGAGCTGGGAATTGTCGGTTAGGCCGGGCAGGTTGGAAGAACGCCCCTTCGGGGCGATGTGAGGGGGCGGAACCATGAAAAAAATTCTTGTGACGGGCTGCGGCGGCCAGGTGGGTACAGAGCTGGTGGCGCATCTGCGTGGCCTGTACGGGGACGCCAACGTCATGGCGTCGGACTTCAGGGCGCAGGAGGGGCATTCGGGCCCCTTCGCTTTGTTGGACGTGAGGGACGGAAAGGCCGTTGCGGCGCTCCTGGATTCCTTCAAGCCCGATACGGTCATGCACCTGGCGGGCATCCTCTCCGCGCGTGGGGAGGAAAGGCCCCAGCAGCTCTGGGAGACGAACATGGGGGGGACCTACAACATGTTGGAGGCCGCCCGCGAGCGGGGCTGTGCGGTATTCTTCCCCAGCTCTATCGCCGCGTTCGGCCCCGGCACGCCGGCGGACCGTACCCCGCAGGACACGATCCAGCGTCCCACGACCATCTACGGGGTCAGCAAGGTGACGGGGGAGCTTCTGGGAGAGTACTATCACCTGAAGTATGGGCTGGACGTCCGCGGGGTTCGCTTCCCCGGGCTGATCTCCTACGAGGCCCTGCCGGGCGGCGGCACGACGGACTATGCCGTTCACATCTACTACGAGGCGCGGGCCAGGGGGCGGTACACCAGTTATATCGGGGCCGGCAGCTTCATGGACATGATGTACATGCCGGATGCGCTCGACGCGGTGGTGCGCCTGATGGAGGCCGACCCCGCGCGGCTGCGCCACCGCTGCGCCTTCAACATCTCCGCCATGAGCTTCGACCCCGAGGGGATCGCGGCATCCATCCGTAAGGTGCTGCCGGACTTCAGGCTGGACTACGACGTGGACCCCGTGCGTCAGGCCATCGCGGATTCCTGGCCCAACTCCCTGGACTGCTCCGCGGCACGCGAGGAGTGGGGGTTCGCCCCCCGTTACGACCTCGACGCCATGACTCGGGACATGTTGGCGCGCGTGCCGGACGCAGCGAGTTCCTTGACGCCGAACTGATTTTTTAGTACAATAAAGCTTGTTATCAATGTCTTTATTCTTTTGTTGTTCCTTGAAAAAGGCGGCATAGCCAAGCGGTAAGGCAGAGGACTGCAAATCCTTTATCCCCAGTTCGAATCTGGGTGCCGCCTCCAGCAGACAATCCGGCACAGTCCGTTACATTACAAAACCCCCCGCTCATGAGCGGGGGGTTCGCTTTTCGACGGTCCGCCAATATCCGACGCGTACCCGTTATCCGTATTCGTAAAAACGCTAGAGAAGGTAACGGCGGATATCCCTGTCCTCGACCAACCCGTTCAGCCGTTCCCGGACCATGTCCGCGTCGATCTCGATTCGTTCCGTCGGCGCATCGCAGACGCTGAAGCTGATCTCCTCGAGCAGCTGCTCGAGCATCGTGTGCAGTCGACGCGCCCCGATGTCCTCCATCTCCGCGTTCATACGGCTGGCCAGTTCCGCGATCTCGCGGGTCGCGTCCTCCGTGAAACACAGCTCCGTCCCCTCGGTGGCGATCAGGGCGCTGTACTGTTTCAGGAGGCTGTTCTCCGGCTCCGTCAATATCTGCTGAAGGTTCTCCCAGGACAGGGGCTGGAGCTCAACACGGATGGGAAAGCGCCCCTGGAGCTCGGGGATCAGGTCGGACGGTTTTACGCCGCTGAAGGCGCCGGCCGCGATGAAGAGGATGTGGTCCGTCCTGACCGGGCCGTAGCGGGTCTGAACGACCGACCCCTCGACGATCGGAAGGAGGTCCCGCTGCACCCCCTCGCGGCTCACGTCGGGACCGCCGGCCCCTCCCCTGGCGACGACCTTGTCCAGCTCGTCCAGAAAGACGATGCCGTCCTCCTGGACCTTCTCCAATGCCTCCTGCGCGAGGGCGTCCGAGTCTATCAGCTTCTCGGCCTCCTCACCCTGAAAAACCCTCAGGGCCTCCCCTACCTTCATCCGGCGCTTCTTCGACCTCTTGGGCAGGATTCCGCTGAGCATCTCGTTCAGGTTGATTCCCACGGAGTCCATCCCGGCGCCGCCCAGGACGGGAATGGCCGCCGAGTTGTCCGAGACCTCGACGTCGACCTCGCGGTCGTTCAGTCGCCCATCCCGCAGCATCGCCAGGAGCTTGGCCCGGGTCGTCTCCTGCCCGTGCTCCTCCTCGGCGGGACGTTCCTCCTCCGTATCGGCCCCTGCCCCGAACACCTTCATGAAATCGGGGACGGAGAATTTCTTTTCGCTCCTGGGCAGTAGGACATCGACCAAACGCTGCTCCGCCCGCTCCAGAGCGGGGCCCTGGACGTCCTCCAGCATCCGCCTGCGCACCATGGTCACGGCAAACTCGACGAGGTCGCGGATCATGGACTCCACGTCCCGTCCCACATACCCCACCTCCGTGAACTTCGTGGCCTCGACCTTGATGAAGGGGGCATGAACCAGCGTCGCCAGACGCCGGGCTATTTCAGTCTTCCCCACGCCCGTCGGCCCCACCATCAGGATGTTTTTGGGCATGACCTCGCGCGCCATCTCAGGCGGGAGCAACCTGCGGCGCAGGCGGTTGCGAAGCGCCACCGCCACCGCGCGCTTGGCCTTTTCCTGACCTACGATATAGCGGTCCAGATACTCGATCACCCGGGAGGGCGTCAGGGCGGACTCCAAACGGGGCGTCATTCCAGCACCTCCAGCGTCACCACGTTGTCCGTGTAAATGCAGATCTCCGAGGCCAGCTCGATGGCCCGTTTGGCGATGCGCTCGGGCGGCCAGTCCGTCCCCTCGCAGAACGCCCGCGCCGCGGCCAGGGCATAACCGGACCCCGACCCGATGGACGCCGCGTTGCCCTCCGGCTCCAGGATGTCCCCCGCCCCGCTGAGCAGCAGGGTAAGCCTGGAATCCGCCGCCAGCATCATCGCCTCGAGGCGGCGCAGCGCTTTGTCCGTGCGCCACTCCCTAACCAGCTTGACGGCTGCCTTCATCAGATCGCCCTTCTCCTGCTCCAGACGGTTCTCGAACCGCTCGAGCAGGGTCATGGCGTCGGCGGTGCTGCCCGCGAAACCCGTCAAAATTTTTCCGTTGAAGAGGCGGCGCACCTTCCGCGCCCCCGACTTGACGATCTGGCTTCCCAGGGTCACCTGGCCGTCCCCGGCCATGGCCACCCTATCTCCCGAGCGGACGCACACGATGGTCGTTCCCTTAAACAGTGTCCTCATCCTTTCCGCAGCTTCCGCTGCCGTTTTCTCTTTATCGCTGCCGTCGTATATCCCTGTATGTTCCGGTTCCACGGGCCGGCCTCACGGGGCGTCCCCGCCGACCTTGGCCCGGGGATGGGCCGAGGCGTAGCTCTCCTTCATCCAGGACGCGCTGATGGTGAGGTAGATCTGCGTCGTGGAGAGGCTCTCGTGCCCCAGGAATTCCTGCACGAACTTCAGCGACGCCCCCCGCTCCACCAGGTGCGTCGCACAGCTGTGGCGCAGGACGTGGGGCGTCACGCCCTTCAGCCCCGCGCGTCCGGCCAGGGTCGTGACGATGCGGTGCACCGTCCGGACCGTGAGGGCCTTGCCCCCGCGTCCCGAAAAGACGTAGGGCTCCGCCGGGTCACGCTGCGCCCCAAGCCGCTCGAGCGCCCTCTGCGCACAGCCGCCGAAGGGCACGCGCCTTTCCTTGTCCCCCTTGCCCAGGACGACGATCCAGCGTTCCTGAAGGTCCACGTCCGCCCACCTGAGCCCCGTCAGCTCCGACACCCGAAGTCCGCACCCATAGAGCAGCTCCATGACGGCCGTGTCCCGGACGGGGGACTCGCTCTCCGAGGCCATCTCGAGCATCCGGTTCACGGCCTCCTCCGAGAGGGCCTTCGGCAGCCCCCGGGGGGCCGAGGGGCCGCGCAGGGCGCGGGCCGGGTCCCTGTCCAGGACGCCGCGCTCCCTCAGAAAGGAGAAGAGGCCGCGCAGGGAGGAGAGCTTGCGGGATATCGTCGTCCGGGCATAGCCCCACCCGGACAGTTCCCGGAGGTAGGCGCGCAGGACCGCAGGGTCCACAAGGCCGACGTCCGATAGGGACCGACCCGCCAGATACTCCGAAAACTGCTTCAGGTCCACCGCATAATTGGTCAGCGTATGTTCGGAAGCGGTCCTGCTGCCGATATGCGCCAAAAAGGCGCCGATGGCGCCGTCTATCGTCTTTGCGTCCATTTTTCAAATATTATCAGGTTTGAGTACAAACTCAAGAGCGGTATCCGCCCGATCTATTGCGGATATCGCGCGCTTGACTTCGGCCCGGCGCCGGCCTAAAATGAAATTCATACAAAAGAATATCGTTTGTGGGGGAACTGAAGTGCGTTGAGAAGGTTAAAACCTGACCCCTTGAACCTGTCGGCTAATACCGGCGTAGGGAAGCAGAGATGTGTGTCGTCACGAAGAAGGGCGCTTTCCTGTTGTGGAAAGGCGCCCTTCAATTTTCGAGCAGGGAGGTCCTTGCCATGCGTAAAGTGTTGACCGTAGCGGGCTCCGATTGCAGCGGCGGAGCGGGAATCCAGGCCGACCTCAAGACGTTCTCGGCCCATGGGGTCTTCGGCATGAGCGTCGTCGTATCGGTGGTGGCGGAGAACACCAGCCGGGTGATCGCCATCCAGGACGTGACGCCGGACATGATCGAGAAGCAGATGGACGCGGTCTTCGAGGATATCGGGGCGGATGCCGTGAAGGTGGGGATGCTCTCCACCCCCGTGTGCATGAGGGCCGTCGCGGGGAAGCTGAAGCAATATGCCCCCGAAAACGTGGTCGTCGATCCGGTCATGTACGCCAAGAACGGCTGCCCCCTGATGGACCCCGGGGCGGTGGGCGCCTTGATCGAGGTGATCGTCCCCCTGGCGGACGTCCTGACGCGGGAGCGGGCCGCGCGCGGTCCGCTGCACGGAGTCGTCCACGCAGCCGGCGTGATCGACGACGCTCCGGTTCTGCAGAAGTCCTATGAACGCTGTGCTCGGGTCCTGGCTCCCAAAATCGCCAGGGCGATTCTGCTGGATGAGTTGACGGCGGAGGACCCGCTGGAGCTTTTCGTCATGATGTCCTCCACATCCGGCATTCTCGGCAGCGTCGGTCAGAGCGACTACTCGATGGCCAACCGCTTCCTCGACGCCTTCGCCGAACGCCGCTTCAACGGCGACCGCGACACCTGGCCGGAGAAAATCGACGACACCCTCTGGCTCAAGGTAAACAACGACAACTACGGCT
>NZ_CALIAA010000311.1 GCF_938040765.1 uncultured Fretibacterium sp. | reverse complement strand
TTTGAAAATAAAAAGTAATCTTCATTATCGTTTTGGGTGTGAAGGTGCTATAATATCAATCCATATATGGTTGACCTGCGAGGGATGAGAGCGTTTTTCCCGCGGGAAGGGAAGTATCGGGAGGAGTATGCGGATTGGAAAAATCCTATTGTGTGAAAAATGAGAGGATGATCGCTGTGGGGAAGTGGAGCGACGGTTTGAGGCGGGTTGCTGCCCTTGCCGCATGGGCCGTTTTGGGGGTATGCCTTTTTGCGGGCGTCTCGGGGGCGGAGGAAAAGTTGTCGGCCATCGGCCAGCTGAAGGATCAGAAGCTGGCGGCGCAGCGCGGTACGGTGGGGCAGTCCCTGGCCGAGGACCTGCTCGGGGAAGGGCATAAGGAGCTTCTGACCACCTACGAGAAGTACGTGGATGCGATCGCGGCGCTCCAGCAGGGCAAGGTGCGTGCGGTGATCATGGACGAGGCCCCGGCGCAGCGCTTCCTGAAGAGCATGGAGAACCTTACCGTCATGCAGGAGCCCCTTTCCGAGGAGAGCTATGCCATTGGCTTCAAGAAGGGGAACACGGAGCTCCGTGATCGGGTCAATGCCGCTCTGTCGGCCATGAAGGCGGACGGGACCCTGGCGGCGATCATGGAAAAGTACAACGGCGACGCCGCGGTCAAGCCCGAGGACATCGACCTGAACAAGGGGGCCGAGGGCGGAAAGCTGGTCATGGGGACGGAGGCCGGTTTCGCACCCTACGAGCTCAAAGTGGGCAAGGGTTATATCGGCATCGACATCGAGATGGCGGCCGGAATAGCCAAGCGCCTGAACAGGGAGCTCGTCGTCGAGAACATGAACTTCGACGCGCTGCCGATGGCCGTGGCCTCGGGAAAGGTCGACATGATCTGCGCGGGGATCACTGTGACCGAGGACCGCAGGAAGAACATGGACTTCTCCGACAACTATGTCGAGGGAGCGAAACAGGTGGCCGTGGTCCGGGCGGACGACTGCGAGGCGCCGGCCGGGAAATGACGGGAGGGCGGACCCTGGGGGAGGAGGGCGCGTATCGATGACGCCCGCCTCCTCCCCGGAAACGAATGGAAACGGATCGTCCCGCGGATGGGGCAGGCCCGGACGTGGCAACGCCGGCCTCCTCGTCTGCGGGGCGTTTCTCGTCATTTTGCTGGCGCGCGGCGGTTTTTTCTCCCCTGCCGCGTGGGTAGGGTTTGGAGAGAAGTTTCACCAGAATTTCATCCTGGACGGGCGCTACAGGATGCTGATCGACGGGCTGAAGGCCACGCTGATCATGACCTCCTTCGCGACCGTGATCGGCCTTTTCCTGGGCCTGCTGATCAGCGTGATCCGGGTGGCGCATCGGGGAGGGGCCCGGATCGGCCTGCTGAACGCCTTGGCCAACCTCTACATCGCCGTGATGCGCGGGACCCCGGTCATGGTGCAGCTCCTGATCTGGAACTTCTCCATATTCGCGGCGGTACGCGACATCAACACGCTTCACGTCGCCATCCTGGCTTTTGGCCTCAATTCCGGGGCCTACGTCGCGGAGATCTTCCGCGGGGGGATCGAGGCCGTCGACCCCGGCCAGATGGAGGCGGCCCGCTCCCTGGGGCTGCCCTACCGGATCGCGATGCTGCGCGTCGTCCTGCCCCAGGCCTTCAGGAACGTCGTCCCCATGCTCTTTAACGAGTTCATCACGCTGCTGAAGGAGACCTCTGTGGCCGGCTACATCGGCATCGACGACCTGACGCGCGCCGGACAGAACATTCAGGCCCTGACGCTGGAGCATTCCCAGCCCCTGGTGATGGTGGCCCTGATCTATCTGGCCATGGTACTGGTCCTGACGGAACTGGTCCGCAGGCTGGAGAGGTGGCTGCACCGCAGCCGGAGGGCATAATGATTGAAGGACGTGCGGCTGAGGAGCGTTCGTTCGGATGCGGCGAGCCCTTGATCGAGGTTCGCGGCCTGCGCAAGGAGTTTGGGGGCGTCCCCGTGCTGAACGGCATCGACGCCACGGTGGCGAAGGGGGAACGGCTGGCGGTCATCGGCCCTTCGGGCTCCGGGAAGAGCACCTTCCTGCGCTGCCTGAACCGGATGGAGGAGCCGAGCGCCGGCACGATCCTCTTCCGGGGGGAGTCCGTCACGGCCCCGAGCTGCGACATCGATCGGGTCCGCCGGCGCATGGGCATGGTCTTCCAGCACTTCAACCTCTTTCCGCATCTGACCGTGCGCAGCAACATAACCCTGTCGCCGGTCTCGCTGGGACTGGCCGATGCGGAGGAGGCCGACGCCCTTGCGGAGGAGCTTCTGCGGCGCGTCGGCCTGGAGGACAAGATCGACGAGTGGCCCGAGCGCCTTTCGGGGGGCCAGAAGCAGCGGGTCGCGATCGCCCGGGCCCTTGCGATGGACCCGGAGGTTCTGCTCTTCGACGAGCCGACCTCCGCGCTCGACCCCGAGATGATCGGAGAGGTGCTCGAGGTCATGAAGGAGTTGGCCGGGGACGGCATGACGATGCTGCTGGTCACGCACGAGATGGGATTTGCGCGCGAGTTTGCCGACCGTGTGTTCTTCATGGACCGGGGGCGCATTGCGGAGGAGGGGCCGCCCGACGAGGTCTTTGCCCGCCCGCGCGAGCCGCGGACGGCGGAGTTTCTGTCGAAGGTGCTGCGAAGGTGACGAGGTGTTTCTTGTCCCGATGACGTTTTATCCTCAGGAGCCTGTCCCCGCTGGCTCCTGAGCTTCTCGAAATTTGCTCCGCTCCCCGTCGAGGGAGTGCGGCGTCCTCTGTGAAACGGGTGTCGGATACGCGCGTCTATGGCGTTTTTAGGTTGCACTCGAGCCCTGACACCAGCTTTCGCGCCTCTCCCGCATCTTTGATCGACAGGGTAATCGTCGTTTCTTTTCCCTCCTGGCTCCGAATCTCCACCCTGCATCGTTCCCCGAAAAACAGCTTCAGCCTTTCGAGGCAATTCCTCATCCCGATGCCCTCGCCCGGGGTTATCCGCTTCCGTGTATAACCAAGTTTTTTGCGAAGCGCTTTGAGTTTTTTCCCCTCAATGCCCGCCCCGTCGTCCATAATCTTGATCTCGCAGGTCCCGTGCTTTTTTTGGCACGAGATGAGGAGCTTGCCTCCTTGCAGTTGTCCCGGATTGAGGAGGCCGTGCTCGATAGCGTTTTCCACCAGGGGCTGCAGGGTGAAGAAGGGCAGGACCAGGGTCTCCATCGATTTGTCGCAGAGGATGCTGTAACCAATTCTATCCCCGAACCGATGTTTTTGAATACTGAGGTAGTTATCGATGTAGTCGATCTCCTGTCTGAGAGTCACGTGGCTCGTCGACTGCGTCAAAGTGTAGCGGAGCATGGAAGAGAAGGAACTCAGCATCTCCTCGGCGCATTCCGCGTTTCCCAGGCTCAGCGAGCGTGATATGGAGTTCAGAACGTTGAAGGTGAAATGAGGCATGATCTGCTTCTGCAAGGCCTCGAAACGAGCTTGGGACAGCTGGTTTTTCAGGTCCATCTGCTTTTTCTGATTCCTTAGGAGTTCCCGTGTGACCTGGTTGATCTCCTCCTGCATTTTGGCATGGGCCTTGAGGTTCAGGATATAGCGGGTGAGATTCTGAAGGGCCCGCGCAGTCTCCTCAATCTGCTTGCGGCTGAAAACAGGGATTTCCTCGTAATATTGGGAGTAGTTCTCGTTTTGCGCCCACCACTTTTCGGGCGCTTTTTCATCCTCGGGAAAACATCCCGTGTCGCTGCACAGAACCTGTCCTGCCGTGAGCGCGCCGACGAATTCCCCCTCCAGGATCAGTGGGATCTCTATGTTGACCAATCCGGCATGACAGATGTATATGCTGGGGCGATCCTCCTCGAGAGCGATACGCAGAGCCTTTTGATTGGAGCACTGACAGCACCCTTCCCCCTCGGGATCTGCGTTGATGGCACGACAAAAGCTCGTGAAGTTGCTTCCCTCTCCGAGATGTCGCCCTTCCCGGTCGACAAAGACGACTCCGAAACCCGTAGCGAAGGCGAAAGATTCCTGAAGTTCCTCTTGGAGCTCCTTGGACAGGAGATCGCGGATGTCGCTCATCCCCGGGTTGCCTTCCTGTACTGGGCAGGGGTATTGTGTACCGCCTTGCGAAAAACCTTGTAGAAGGTCGAAAGGCTGCCGAAACCCGAGGCTTCGGAGATGTCCTGCAGGGTCATATCGCTCCGGGAGAGAAGCCGTTTTGCCTCGAGCACTCTTTTGGCCCGTAAATACTGCGCAATGGATTGCCCGGTCTCCCTACGAAAATGGCGTTCGATGTAATCGCCGGACAGGCAGACGATCTTCTCCAAAGATGCCGAGGTGACGGGTTCCC
>NZ_CALIAA010000310.1 GCF_938040765.1 uncultured Fretibacterium sp. | reverse complement strand
CCTTGCCAAACTGCGCGGCGATTGCCGCACCCGCCAGCGTCAGGACCGCCAGCACGGCGCCCGCACAGAAGACGCAAATAGGCTTCTTCATCGATTCATCCCTCCATAAATTTTTTGTCTGCCTTGCAGCGGAACCGTCGGAATCATTCGCCCTTCGGGAGGCTCAAAGACTTCTCCATTCGAGCGATGAGGGGGCGGAACCTTGCATCCTCGTCCTTCGGCCAGCTGAGAATGAAGGAGGCCCAGGCCTCCTCGTTGACGACGGCGTACTCGTAAACGACGCGCTCCGCGCCGTCCTTGCCGCTGTTCCCATAAACGAGGCGATACCAGCCCTTTTCGCTTTCCTGGACGGAGACATGGGCGACGTTCTCCAACCGTGACTTCAGCCTCGATTCCCCGTCGTCCCCCAGCACGTTCCAGCCGCCGGACAGCGTGAGTTCGTACTTCCCGTCCTTCGAGGAAAGCCACACGCCGTCGCCGTTCTCCGGCTTGCCAGCCTCCTCGAAGATGTCGGGATGCTCCACGGAATAGCCAAAACGTTCGTTGACGTACTCCGTCCACCTCTCGGCAGGCGCCGCAGCGCAGAGCACGGGGAACAGCAGCAAAGCGCACAACACAAAAATTTTTCTCACCAATGTCTCCTCCCGTTCAAAAATTGGCATGTCCCCACGCCGCTGCGAGTCGATCGGATATTTCAATCCATGGCCCGTTCATAAGTCATGGCCGCGACACGCCCATTCCCGACCTCAAACGTCAAAAACTCGAGGGTCGGCAGCTCGTAAGACCAATTCGCATCCGTCTTGTCGCCGGGATTGCCCAGGACCTCAACAAGTTTCTTCCCCGGGTCCCCGATGCGGATCTCGCCGAACGGCATCGTGCCCTCGCGGACCCTCACGCTTGTAAGATACCCCCCAAGATAATGGGCCTCATGAGTGGGGTAGATCAGAGTCTCATCCCAGAGTTTCTCCCCGGCCATCTCGATGTACACTTTCTTCTTCGTCTCTTTTTGGGGCTTGCCGAAGAGGGCGCGCGCCCTCTCGGGTGTGTAGCCAAAGCTCCGCGAGATACGGATTGCGGTGGAAACCGCGGCATAAACCGACGGCGTCCTCTCCGATTCCTCCAGGTACTCCTCGGCATATTCTCCAAAAAGCCAGCCCGTTCCCTTCGCGGCTGAAAGCTCCACCTCATACCAGACCGAGCCGTCCACAGACGTCTCCCCGAGGGCGATGAACCTGTCCCCCACGTCCGCCTTGTCCAGGATATCCGACGTCCTGTCGGGCTCGGCACGAATCCTTACGCTGGAGCCGGTACACTGGAGGATCGTAGGATATGCTCCTTCGCCGCAGGTTGCGCCCGCCAGGACCCATACCATCAAGACGACAACGAATCCAAAGGTTCTCTTTCCATTTCTCACAAAAGTCCCTGCCATCCTTTCCACAGCCGATTGCCGTCGGCACTTCCCCACCGCACTTCATCCGTTCCTTCCTCGTCGGATGCCTCTGCATGCCGACGATATCCGTCCCACAGGATACAGGAGAGTTTCGGAAATTGCGAGCCTCACAGAGGGGTGGTCTTAGGGTGGTTTTTTAGGGACCTTACTTGGAGGGAAAAACTATAGCAATCTGCATGGTGGAATTCAAAAGGAAGGAGTATAAGGAA
>NZ_CALIAA010000309.1 GCF_938040765.1 uncultured Fretibacterium sp. | reverse complement strand
TGATCAAACAGGTAAACACACCCATGAACACACAGCGCAGCCGGCAGACGGGCAGACGGGCAGACGGGCAGACGGGCAAAAACAGTGTGTGCCCCCCGGGGGATTCATGACACGGGCCACCGAAACCGGAGCAAGCTGCCGGGTGGGGAATTCTGGTCCAATCAGGCCTGTGATGGCGCTACCATGGACGCATGTCCGGAACCTGTTGTCCCCACGCTGCCCGCCAGAGCAGGTCATGGACCCATGCGCCCCTGCACTGCTCCCCTCCGTGTGCCGACGGGAAACACCGCGCGGGCAAGGCTGGTCGCCCTGCCGGCAGGGCACCCCTGGCAGCGCCCTTTCACCGATGGAGCCCCCGATGCTTCGCACATCACGTCACCCTGCCCGTTCGTTCATCTGCTGCGCCGTGCTGCTCCTGCTGGATTTCCTCTCGCATACAAAGGGCGGAGGGGGTGAGCCCTCCGCCGCCGACAAACCATAGAGCCTCGGTCCGCCCGGAGCTTGAACGGGCGGCTGCCCGCCGTGCAGAAGCGGAGCCCCGCGGCTTCGCTTCAATCCCTGCGAGCGCCCCGAATTTGAGATCAGAGATTTATCAGGTAGTCCAGGCAGGTCCTGACCCCAAACCCGCTGGCCCCCCTGCCGTAGACCCCCCACTCCTTCTCCATGAAGTCGACCCCTGCGATGTCCAGATGTGCCCAGGGGATGTCCTTATCGACGAAGTTCGAGAGGAAGATCGTCGCGAAGGTCGCCCCGCCGTAGCGTCCGCCGGCGTTGATCAAGTCCGCGAAGGGGGATTTCGTCGCCTCCTCGATCTTCTCGTCCTCCGCGGGCAGGCGCCAGAAGCGTTCGCCGCGGCGCCGCGCCGAGGCCAACAGGGATTCGGCGAGGGCGTCGTTGCGGGAGAACAGCCCCGCGGTCCATTTGCCCAATGCAACGACGCAGGACCCCGTGAGGGTCGCCATGTCGATGATCGCGTCCGGCTTCATCTCGCTGGCCAGGCAGAGCGCGTCGGCCAGGGCCAGACGCCCCTCCGCGTCGGTGTTGTCGATCTCGATCGTCTTCCCGTTTCGGGCCCTGACGATGTCGTCCGGGCGGTATGCCGTGCCCGACGGCATATTCTCCGCCGCTGCAACGATGCCGTGTACCTCGACCTCCGGAGCCAGTGCCGCGACGCCCTTCATGATGCCCAGGACGTTGCATCCCCCGGACTTGTCGCCCTTCATGGTCGTCATGTGCTCGGCAGGCTTGATGTCCAGGCCGCCGCTGTCGAAGGTGAGGCCCTTCCCGACGAAGACGATCTTCCTTTTTGCCTTTTTGGGGACGTAGGAGAGATGGATCAGGCGGGGAGGGGTCGCCGAGCCGCGTCCCACTGCCAGCAGTGCGCCCATCCGCTCCTCCTCCAGGCGCTTTTCGTCCCATATCTCGCAGTCCAGCCCCGCCTCCACCGCAAGCTCCTCGGCCCTCCTCGCTAGGACGGGCGGATTGATGACGTTGCCCGGCTCGTTGGCCAGCTCGCGCGTCGCGATCTGCGCGGCGGCGAACTTCAGCCCCTCCGCGGATTCCCCGGCGGACAGATCCGTGACGGCGACCTCCCTGAGGCTGAATCCCTTATCGTCGTCCTCGTCCTTCTTCTTGTACTTGTCGAAGGCGTAGCCGCAG
>NZ_CALIAA010000308.1 GCF_938040765.1 uncultured Fretibacterium sp. | reverse complement strand
TGCTGAGGTTATCTGCCTTCTTTGCGGAACAGCGGCCTTGCCAGGCAGAGCAACAGCGCCGCCCAGGTCAGGCCGACGTCGCAGCCGCCCTCCCCACGGGAGGCCGAATCGGAGTCCGGGGACGGGGATGAGCCCGAGGCCTCGACAAACTCCGGAACCGGCTGGGGCCCCTCGGGGACCAGATACCCGGACATGTCCCGAAGCCTCAGGCCATCCTCGGGCAGCGAGGCCGTGACGCCGTCCGGCCTACCCTCGAACGAGCAGCGCAGGGCCGTGATCGCCGCCGTGGGAAGGTCCTCGGCCCGCACCTTGCCCGTCAGCTCCAGTCCGCAGGGTTGAGCTCCCTCCGCAGACCCTTCGGGGGGCACAAAGCGGACCGCCACCGTCCCATTGACGAACCCCTCCAGGGTCAGGTCCGCCGAGCGCGGCCGGTCCAGCTCCAGCCTGCCGGTCACGCGCACGTCGGCGGCCCCCATCACGTCCAGTTTCCCTATCGAGACCGTCCAGCGGTCCGGGGCGGCCGAAACGGCCTCCGTCCCTCCCGCGCCTCCCAGCGCAAGAAAACAAGCAAGAGCCGCACACGTGAACTTCTTTCGTGCAGACATACCCTTCACCTCCAGTTTCAGCCTCTCATAGCAGACGGCGTCCCGCGGCGCACTCACTCCGATGCCGCTTTTCTCCCGCCTTCATGAGCCTCCGCCGGCCCGGCCAGAAAGCCCAGAAAACCCAGCACGCTGTTTCCAATGAACAGCCGCTCCCGCTCCAGGAGGTCCTCCGGCAGGGAGGCCCTCAGCAGGGGGTCGTGTTCCAGAAGGTACCCTGCAATCGCCTCGGGAGGACGATCCCGCATCCCGGCGACGATATCCAGCCATTCGGAGACCTGCGACCGCGCAAGCGCCATGCGTTTTCGGGCGTCGCCGTACGCACCCCAATGCGCGTAGCAAAGCAGCTCGTCCCCGACAAGCACCGAGGCGATCCGATCCAGGGACTCCAGGGCCGCGGCCGCGTCGAAACGGGGTGGGGTTGTGGGGCGCAGCCACAGCTCCCCGGACTCCGTCGGCAGCGTGAGCCCCGCGGCCTCCCCGACGAAGAGAAGGCGCGCGTCCCCGCAGGAGACGCGGAAGGCCAGGTGATGCGGGGCATGGCCGGGCGTCGGAAAGACCTCGACAAGCCCCGCCTCGTCCTTTTCGATCAGGACCGCCCCGTCGACCGACACAGGCGGACCATAGGTCCGGGCCACGTCGCCCAGGGTCTCCACCGAGGCGCGCCAGAGCTTCTCGGGGTCCGTCAGATGCCTGAAGGCCCGTGGATGAGCCAGCACCCTGGCCCCGGGAAAACGGGCACAGAGCCGCCCCACCCCGCCCGAGTGGTCCAGGTGGATGTGGGTCAGCAGGATGAGGTCTATCCCGTCCGTCAGGGACTCCAGCTCCCGGATCAGGAGGGGAATCGTATCCGCGGGGCCGGGATCGACCAGGACGCGGCGCCCCAGGGGGTCCGTGAACAGCCACGCGGAGATGAAGCGCCGGAATCCGGGGAGGGGCTGAGGCAAATCGATGCAGTGCAGACCCCCGGGAAGGGAGACGGGGCGACCGGACACCGGCGTTTCGCGATGGTCCTCTGAAACCGTAATCATTCCTCGATGATGACCCTCATGTTCCTGTAGGCGTACCGTCTGAGCTCCCGGACCTCCTCGTTGCTCATGCGGATGCAGCCCTCGGTGGCCATGCTCCCGCGCGAGTCGGGGTCGTGCGTGCCGTGGATGCCGATCCCCTTCCAGCCCGTATTCAGGCGGATGAACCACGGGCCGTAGGCCCCGTCGATCACGCCGTTCCCGTCCCCGAAGTCATGCTTCCAGCTCTGCGAGTTCTCGATGGACTGGACCCGGAACCGCCCCACCGGCGTGCGGTTGTCCCCGATCCGCCGCTTGTTGCCCGGGTTCCGCCCCACCGCGACG
>NZ_CALIAA010000307.1 GCF_938040765.1 uncultured Fretibacterium sp. | reverse complement strand
TCGATCCAGCGCAGCAAATCGGAAAAACTCCGAGGCCTCATGAAGTGTGACACGAGTACACCCCCTCCTTGATTCAACCGGTCCCTGACGGAACCCCTCCGCCCCTCCTGTCGGGCCAAGAAGGTTTTTTACTTTATCCTGACGGAACCGGAACGTTTCCAAACCCATGCGCCGGCCAGATAGCGACCGGCATACCTCACAAGCCAACACCTTGTGGAAGGCGGTCATTCACGCCTCAACGGCGCTGAACGAAGAGCCGGGCCGGTCAGATAGCGACCGGCATACCCCACAAGGCCAAATACCTTGTGGAAGGCGGTCATTCCCTAGAATCTCTCCCACGTCTTCACCGCCAGCTCACGGGCCCTGGCCGCAACGGCCCGTTCGTCGATTCCCGGGAGCACGCGGTTCTCCATCAGCACCTTCCCGCGCGCGACGGTGGTGACCACACTGCGGCCGCTCGCCCCGAAGAGCAGGTGCCCGTTGACGTTCGCATCGGTAAGCGGCGTCGGCGGCACGTAGTCCGAGACGATGACGTCGGCCGAACAGCCGGGCGCGAGACGCCCCAGCGGCACGCCAAAATACCGCTCCGCGATGCGCGCGTTGTTCTCGAAAAGCATCTGCGGAATCTCCCCCCAGGCCACGTTGGGATGCCCATTGGCATGCTTCTGCAGCGCGTTGGCCATCTTGTAGGACTGAAGCATGTCGCTGACGTAGCCGTCCGTCCCCAGGCCGGTGAGGATGCCCCGCCGGCAAAACTCCAGCACGGGCGTCGTGCCCACGGCGTTGCCCATGTTGGACTCCGGGTTGTGGACGACGGCCGTCCCCGTCTCCTTCAAAATATCCATCTCGTGCTCGTCAATGTGGATGCAGTGTACTGCGATGGACTTCGGCCCCAGCAGGCCGAAATCGCGGAAACGCTCGAGAATGCGCCGGCCGTATCTCTCCTCGGAGTCCCGCTCGTCGGCCGGCCCTTCCGCCACGTGGACGTGGAAGCCCGCATCCGCGTCCCCCATCGCCTCCCGACAGGCGGCCAGGGTCTCGTTCGACAGGGTGATGGAGGCGTGAAGCCCGAAGGTCCCGGCCAGCAGGTCATCCTTCTCCTCACGGGCGGCACGGATGAACTCCATGTTCTCCTCGATTCCCCGGCGCATGATCTCCGGACCGTCGCGGTCGGACACCTCGTAGCAAAGGCAGTTTCGGATCCCCGTCTCGCGGGCGGCGCGGGCCAGCTCGAACAGGCTGCCCCTCACCGCATGGGGGCTGGCGTGATGGTCCAGCACGGTCGTCGTGCCGTTCTTGATGCAGTCGATCATGCAGATCAGGCCGCTGTAATAGCAGTCCTCGAGGCTCAGGGCCTTGTCCAGCCGCCACCAGAGCCGCTCCAGGACCTCCATGAAATTTTGCGCCGGTGCGTCCTTCGTGGATATCCCGCGGGAGAAGGCGCTGTAATAGTGCATGTGGGCGTTGATGAAGCCCGGCAGGATCAGGCCGCCGTTCGCGTCGACGAACCGGGCCTCGGGATATCGGGCCCGCAGATCGTCGGTCGGCCCCACCGAGACGATCAAGCTGCCGTCGGCCGCCACGCAGCCGTTCGGGAACCAGGGATTTCGGGGATCGCGCGTTACCAGCATTCCGTTTCCGATCAACAGCATTCAACAGGCCCCCCTGATTCCAATTCGAGAGCGTTCGCATGCAGTAAGCGCAACGCCGGCGAAGAACGAGCCGTGCGATCCGCCTGGGGCTTTCACCGGACGGTCATCGGCCCAAACGCAGCGTACGAACGATCAAGATTGGAGTGATCTTTCCTCCCTTTTCGGGAGGGTTTCCTGGGACTTCTCGTCCTCCTTTTCAATTCCGGCTTCAACCCTTCAAATAGCGATAGACCGTCTGCTCCGAGACGCTCAGGCGCCGGGCGACCTCCGTGACCACGCCCTTCAGCAAAAAGACGCCCCGGGCGTTCAGTTCCTCCACCAACTCGCGCTTCTCGCGGGCGGTGAGACGGGAAGGGGCCGCCTTACAGGCCGATAAAACCCGCTCCAGGACGGAATAGACCATGTGCTCGACGTTCCGGTCCGCCTCGTCCCGGCGCGGCCCTCCGGATTCCCCGACGAAGGGGACGGCGGACACGCCGCCGGACTTCTCCAGGCCCAGCAGCCGATCGACCGTCTGACGCGCGGCCATGAGCTGCGTGAGGTCGACGTTGACGCCCAGGATCCCCACGACGTTCCGTTTCTCGTCCCTGATGAAATAGGTGGAGGACCTCAGGATCTTATCGCCCGCCGGCTGGCCGAAATAATTGGCCGCATAGGGCTCCCCGCGCTCCTCCGAGCCGGCGGAGCGGGGCGGGTGCCCTCTGTTGACGGATGCGGCCCGGCAGATCGGCGAATATCTGCGGGGGGAACGAAGGGACTTCGACGTTCCGATACGATTGGAGGGGACGGACTTTCAGCTCCTGGTCTGGAATACGCTTCGGACCATCCCCTACGGCGAGACCCGAACCTACGCGGAGATTGCGGCCCGGATCGGCAGGCCCAAAGCCGTCCGGGCCGTGGGCGGGGCCAATCACCGCAACCCTCTGCCTCTCCTCGTCCCCTGCCACCGCGTCGTCGGGGCCGACGGAACGCTGGTGGGGTTCGGAGGAGGGCTCGAGGTCAAGCGGCGGCTTCTGGAGATCGAGGGGTGCAATGTTCGAGGAGCGCCCGTCAACCCCGGGGCTATCTGTACCCCATCCTCTCTCTTTTCGCCTCCAGCCTGAGGCACGTCCGATAAGGGATGGCGATCAGCACCAGGGCTCCCACAACAGCGCTCGCGTTCGAGGTCAGCAGCCACAGGCCAAAGGCGTTGCCCAGCAGTCCTCCGGAGGCCAGGAATGCAGCCGAGAACAGGGAAAAAATCCCCACGCCGACCAGACAGAAGGCGGAGAGGAAAAACGCCGCCCGGCTCCAGAACAGACTATCCAAAAAGACCACTTCAATCATGAAAAAAAGGGTGACGCAGATAAAGACGACCTGAAAAATTTTTGAACTCCCAGAAGCCATTGGCCCCAACAGTTCGCTCCCTGCAGACAACATGTTGTACAGACAGAGAAGAAAAAATTCGACCTCATGTCGAAACAGGTTCCTCAGCCAGCTCCTCATCCATCATTCTCCCTTCCATGTTCCTCCGTCGCCCGTGGTTCGAACGGGCGTTCCGCGCCCTCGGAGATGTGGAACAGGGCAAACCCCAAGACCTGTCCGGCGTAAGGGGCTATATCTCCCGCTTCCAGCGCGTCCCCTGCGGGGTGTCCTCCAGCACGACGCCACGCTCCGCCAGCATGGCCCGGATCTCGTCCGACCGGGCGAAATCCTTCGCCTTGCGGGCGGCGCAGCGCTCCTCGATCAGCCGCTCGACCTCCGCGTCGCCGAGGGCCTCCTCTCCGGCCGATTCCTCCTTCGGCAGCTCCTCGGGCCCGATCACGCCCAGGATGCCGTCGATCTTCGCCAGCTCGGCCTCCGCCGCGTCGAAGAAGGCGGCCGGCAGGGACGGATGCTCCTTCAGCCCGGAGTTGATCGCCTTGACCACCTCGAAGAGCACCCCCACCGCCGCCGCCGTGTTGAAGTCGTCGTCCATCGCGGCGTGAAAGTCGTCGTCCAGCCTCTTCAGCTCCGCCAGAAAATCGGCCGGGAACGAGCCGGCCCCGGGCTCCTCGCCCATTCGGGTTCTGCGGGCGAAGGCCAGGTCGGCCCGGCAGTTCCTCAGGCGCGTCACGCCCCGTTCGGCCTGTTCCAGGCCCTCGGGCGCGAAGTTGATGGGGGACCGATAGTGCGCGCTCAGCATGAAGAGGCGGATGGCCAGGGGCGGATACTTCTGCCGGGCGGCGCGGGCCGTCATGAAGTTGCCCAGGGACTTGGACATCTTCTCCTTGTCGATGAGCAGAAAACCGTTGTGCAGCCAGAACCGCACGAAGGGCTCCCCGGACGCGGCCTCGCTCTGTGCTATTTCGTTCTCGTGGTGGGGGAAGGTCAGGTCCACCCCGCCCGAATGGATGTCGATCGTCGTGCCCAGGTACTTCGAGGACATGGCGCTGCACTCGATGTGCCAGCCGGGCCGTCCCTTTCCCCACGGGCTGTCCCAGGCGGGCTCCCCCGGCTTCTGCGCCTTCCAGAGCGCGAAGTCCAGCGGGTCCCTCTTGCGCTCGCCCACCTCCACGCGCGCACCGGCCTCCAGCTCGTCCAGGCTCTGCTTGCAGAGCTTGCCGTAGCCGGGCCAGCTCCGGACGTCGAAGTAGACGTCCCCTTCCGAGACGTAGGCGTGCCCCCTCTCGATGATCCTCTCGATCGTCCCGATGATCTCCGGCATGTGCTCCGTGGCGAGCGGCGCCACGTCGGCCCGACGGATCCCCAGCGCATCGGCGTCCTTGTAGTATTCCCCGATGAAGCGCGCGGCGAGGTCGGAGACCTCGATGCCCTCGGAATGGGCGCGCTGGATCATCTTGTCGTCGATGTCCGTGAAGTTCTGGACGAAGGTGACCTCATACCCCAGATGCTCCAAGTAGCGGCGCAGGACGTCGAAGACGATGAAAGGGCGCGCGTTGCCGATGTGAAAGAAGTCGTAGACCGTCGGGCCGCAGCTGTAGAAGGTGACGCGTCCCGGGGTCAGGGGGACGAACGGCTCCTTTTTGCGCGTCAGGTCGTTATAAAGCGTCAGACTCATGGCAATGCACCTCCGGATTGAGAGCAAAATCAAAAGCGAACGTCGGCGGCAGATCAAAAGACCGAAAGAGTCGCTTATAATAATTGTACACGTTCCAAGAAATTTTTGGGCCTCCGGGCCCGCAGCTGGGAGAGATGAATTTTGTCCGCGTCCGGAAAGCACCAGTTCGCGCTCCTGCGCACGCGCCGTTTTCTGCCCCTTTTCCTGACGCAGTTCCTGGGGGCCTTCAACGACAACTTCTTCAAGAGCGCCCTGGCGATGCTGATCACCTTCCGCCTGGCCGACGGCGCCGGGCTCGACTCCCGCATCATGGTGAACGTCGCGGCCGGGGTCTTCATCCTTCCCTTCTTCCTCTTCTCGGCCCCCGCCAGCGACCTGGCCGACCGCTACGACCGCGCGTATCTGATGCGCCTCGTCAAGTTCGCGGAGGTCGTCATCATGGGGATGGCCGCCGTGGGGTTCCAGCTGCAGAACATCTGGCTGCTGCTCGCGGTGCTCTTCCTGATGGGAGCACAATCCACCTTCTTCAGCCCCGCCAAGTTCAGCATCCTGCCGCAGCACCTGGAGGAGGACGAGTTGATCGCGGGGAACGGCCTCATCCAGACCGGGACCTATCTCGCCATCCTGACGGGGACCATCTTCGGCGGGCTCCTCATCCTCACGTCCGGCGGGCTCCTCCGGGTCGGGGCGGGGGTCGTGGCCGTGGCGGCCGCCGGCTGGTGGACCAGCCTCTACATCCCCCCGACGCGGCCCATCGACCCCCACCGGCGGGTATCCGCCGACGTCGTCCGCAGGACCGCCGCGCTCGTCACGGACGTCTATCCTCACCGCAACGTCTTCTGTGCCGTCCTCGGGATCTCCTGGTTCTGGCTGGTCGGGGCGACCTTCCTGGCGCAGTTCCCCACCTACGCCCGGCTGGTCCTCGGGGCGGACGAGCAGGTGGCGACGCTCTTTCTGGCCGTCTTCTCCATGGGCATCGGGCTGGGCTCGATGGCGTGCAACGCCATTCTGAAGGGCGAGGTCTCGGTGCGGTACGTGCCCGCCGCGGCCGTCGGCATCTCCCTAGCCAGCGCGCTGCTCTGGCTGGTGAGCCATCGGGAGCCCCTGGCCCCGGGGATCCCGGCGATCGGCGTCGGCGCCTTCCTGGCCGTGCCCGCAAACCTGGCCGTGCTGGCCTGCCTCTTCGCCATCTCCTTCTGCGGGGGGCTCTACATCGTCCCCCTCTACGCGGCCATCCAGTACCTCACGCCGGAGGACCGCATGGCCGGGGTCATCGCCTGCTCCAACGTCACGGACTCGCTGTTCATGGTCGTCTCCGCCGTGGGGTCCGGCCTTCTGCTGACCGCGGGGCTCGAGATCCCCCAGATCTTCCTGGTCATGGCCGTCCTGACCGTCCTGGCGGCAATCCTGATCCGCAGGGGCGTGCGGCGGTACGGCGGCGGGGAGCGCTAGAGCTCCCGCAGCCCATGCCTCTCGAGACGAAGGGACGGCCCCCGAAAAGGGGGCCGTCCCGCGTATACTCCGAAGCTATACTTTTCTCCTCAGCAGGAACGCTCCGACGAGAGCCAAGGCCAATCCGCTGACACCCGCGTCGCACCCGCCGCCGGAGCCGCTCTTGGAGTCAGTCTCCGGGGTTATCGGGCTGCCCGGGATTACCGGGGTTGCCGGGCTGCCCGGGGTTGCCGCCCGGCTTGGCGATATCCTTCAGCTTCTTGTTCACCATGATCGTATGGACCTTGCCGTCGTCCGTCGCCACAAGCACTTTCTCGATCGCCGCCCTGCCCGAGTCGATATCGGCCTTCGTGGTCCTGCACGTCAGCCTCAGCCTGTAGCTCTTCGCGCCTGCCCTGACCGCCGGCGGCATGGAGCTCACGATAACCTTGCCGCCGGCGTCCAGCAGCTCAGCCTTCGGCTTCTCCTTCATCCCGGAGGCGACCACATCCAGGGACTTCGGCGTCCCATCGAGCCTCAGCGTCGCCGTGAGCTGGACAGTCAGGTTCCCCTGAGCGTCCGGCTCGCCGATGGCCGTTGTCTCCCAGCTGCTCGGATCGATGCTCGGGGCCGCGGGCGTACCGGGTGTACCGGGCGTACCACCGCCGCCACCACCGCCGCCGCCACCACCCGGCGTGGTGCGCTCCAGCGGGACGTCGACAAAGCCCTGGAAATTTGGCGAATCGAAGTTTGTGGCTTTCACCCTCAGCGTCCCGCTCGTGAAGCCGGACGGCAGCATGACCTCAAAAACCGCGCCCTCCCTGGTGTTCGTCCCAGGCTTAGCGTTCTCATAAGCGGGATAATTCTCCGGCCTATCTCCCCGGATCATCTCGGCTTTCCATTCGCCCTCCTTCACTTTCACGTCACCCGAGACCTTGACGGTCACGGTACGCTTGTTCCCCGAGTAACTCGCCTCCGCCACCAGATCGGGGACGGAGATGGTCTTCAGCGCGGTGAGGACCAGTTCCGTTTTGGTCCCTTCCAGCCGCGCCACTTTCCAGTATTCAGCACTAGGAGTTTTATCCTGCTCTGGGTCACCTTTGATCACTTTACCATTCATATTCACAGAATTGACCTTCAGCAGCGTGAGCGTCTTGCCCGCCTCCAGGCCGCGTTTCCAGACACCGGTAGCCTTCATTCTCATGTCAGAACCACTGATCTCGACCTTCCCTACGGTCAGGACCGGGTCGCCCTCGAAGACGTCCGCCTCGAGCGTCGGTTGAACAGGAGGAGACACCGCCTTCAGGGTTAGATTCGGGTACGCTCCGTGAGGCAGGTACAGGGTGCCGCCGCCGAGCGTCACCTCGACGTTTCCGGAGAGCAGCCCCGCGTTGTGCACCCTGAAATCGGTATTCTCATTCCCCATCTTCACGTTCCACTTCGCGCCCGGCGTTCCGTCCTTGATGGTCAGTGCAGTTCCCCCCATCAGCTTGAGGTCAAGGGCAGCGCCATCGGCAAGAATCAGCTTTTCGACCTTGACGAAAAGATCGCTATAGGAAACGACAAGGGGGGTCGTCCTCACGAACTCCAGCGTGCCGATGGTGTTCTCCCCACCGAACTGCAACTTGGCGGGTTCTGTCGTGGAGCCTCTGATATCGAGGTGGTTCACAAAGACTCTTTCCTCAAATTTCAAGGTAGGGGCGCCGCCGTTTTTCCCATTGAATACGACCTTCGCCACATCTTTACTCAGGGTGGCCATTTGACCGGCCGCCACATCCAGGCTCAGAGTCCCCTTATCGATCCCGGCGTCGAGCACAAAAGGATTCGTGGGATCGATGATGGTCAGGACATTGCCGTTGGCCGTGATCTTGCTGCCATCGACCGTTTTCAGCTCCTTGAGCGTCAGGTCCCCGCTCAGCACGAGGCGGCCTTTATCCTTCAGGTCCACCGCGCCGTCCGGCGCGGTTTTGCTTCCGTTTCCGATCGCTCTCCCCTGCCCCACCGTCAGGACGCCCTCGGTGACCTCCACGCGCTTAACGGCCGCCGGAAGGTTATACCCCAACGTCAGGTTGCCCTTCGTGACCGTCACCGCGGGGCCTGTTAGGTCCGGCAGGGTGTCCACGACGTTCAGCGTGCTGCCGTCCTTGATCTCCAAACCGGTGGCCGTCGTCAGTGGAAGGTTCACATTCAGCGTTCCGCCGCCGGAGAGGGTCATGGCGCCGGCGCCCTTTATGTTGCCCGGGGCCTTTCTCTTCAGGGTCAGCGCCTTGTCAGGGTTGACGGTAATGTGCGTGGCAGTGGTAAACGTCAGCCCATCTACAGCCTTGACCTCCACGGTCGCGTCGCCCGATGCGTGAAGCGCGCCGCCGGCAGCGAGGGTCAGCTTCCCCGTGCCTTCAATGGATAAGGTCGCCCCCTGGCCGAGCGACACAGACTTCGCATTCGCAGCCTCGGTAATCTTTACCTCGGCGCCCGAAATCAACACCTCATCAGCAGCCGCTGGTACTCCGTTCGGATTCCAATTGGTACCCTCTTTCCAGTCTCCACCCGTGGAACCAACCCAGGCCTTGGGATCCGCCAGCGCGGTCCCGGCGAGGCCCAGGGCGAAGACCGCCGCCAGCACCGCCACGCGTAAAAACCTCCTGCTCAAAACCATCCTCTCATCCTCCTCACAAACTCACAAACTCACCAAAAATATCTGCCATTGCAGACCCAACCCTGAGACGGAGTCCAATCCCTCTGCCCGCTCTATTCAGACGTTGGGATAAGGCTCGGGGCCTTCCATCCCCCATCGATCCTCGTCCTGTCCGGGCAGTAGATGCGCAGGAACAGGTGGAACCCGCCCTGCCCCGTGGGCAGCCAGTTGGCCTTGAGGGGATCCTCGTCCTTTGGAGCCTCGGGCTGGAGCAGCAGCTCCAGGGAGCCGTCCGCGTTATAGGTGACAGGACTGCGGTCGTTGACGCAGTAGCGGTTCAATGGGTTCGCAATCAAAAAGTCGTCGTCGCCGTAGGCCGTTACCGACCAGAACCCGCCCTCCCGAACCGGCGGCAACGCCCCCTTCTCGAAGCGCACCTTATAGCGTGTCCCCGCCTTCAGGGCCCGTCCCGACGAGTCCTTGTTCGCGCTGGCGTATATGGCGGCCGATACCGGGTTGGCCCCCAGCCCCCTCCAGGCGACCATCGCGCGGTAGTCGTACTCCGTCCCGAACTCGGCGATCGGCGCACCGAGGTACTGCCACGGCCCCCAATGCACGAGGAACCTCTGGCTGTTCGCGATGACCCGCGCCTGAACCCTCTTGATCATCGCCCGCCACGCCGCCTCCCGACCCTGCGCGTCCGCCCCCAGCACCGCGGGATCGAAGCTGAGACCGGGCCCTACGCCCAGCGCACGGATTCCGTCCAGGAAGGGCTCATCGCCGGGGAGCGGAGGGTTGTCCCGCATCAGGGCGTTGGCCTCGCCGAAGAATTGCTCGGGCGTCATCCTCAAAACGTAGTCCACGGGGATCACGCCGTCGTACCGGGGATCGTGGGTCCCCTTTGGGGGGACATAGTCTCCGCCCCGGAGATAGTCGGCCAGCGGCAGCAGCCTCATCCGCTTCTGAAGGGTCCGAACGTTTTCCAGGTCGTCCTCGCCCCTGCACAGGGTGCGCCCGATGATCCAGCCGAGGTTCCCGGAGAGGCGAAAGGGCGTCATCCCCGCCGGGACGGTCGTTTTGTCGTCCGACCGCATCAGCAGACAAACCTGCTCCCCGGACGTGCCCTCCCTGCCCCCCGTGCCGGCAATCCCCACGCTGTTCGTCCAGGCGTCCAGGAACTGCGCCGAGCAGTAACGGTCTGCGGCCGGCTTGACGAACACCAGGGGGCCGCCCTTCAAGTCGATGAACGCCTGAGAATAGAGCGTATCGACGTTCGGCGTGACGACGTCCTTGAAGTCCGGCCCAGCCAACCTCTGCGCGTGGCGCAGCTGGTTCACGGGCACCTTTGCGGAGGTGGCCTCGACGACGTTCGTCGCCACCCTCTGGGATACGGACATCATGACCAGCGGATAGCAGTAGACGTAGGCGTCGTCGAGCGTCGTCGCGGAGCCGGACTCGTGCCTGTCGCCCCCACCGCCGCACCCCCCCAGGAGAAACAGCAGCAGGGCTATGGCTGCGGCCAGGGGCAAAACGCCCCCGACACTCTTTCCTCTCCCTTTACTCACGAACACGATCTTCTCTCCCCTTTCGACGGACGCCGAGACCCGGGGCCCCGCGTCATTCGATGTCGACCCCCATGTCCCGGAAGATCTCCAGCACCTCGTCAAGGCTGTGATAGCCAACCTCCTGACGAACGACATCGCCGTTGTCGTCCAGAAAGAGGAGGGCGGGGAGGTAGGTCACGTTGTACTCCTTAACGAGCTCGGGATACTCGTCCACGTCCACCGCTTCCGCTGCCAGCCTGCCCTCATACCGGTCATTGATCGCATCCAAAACTTTGGACATCTGTTTGCAGGCCGGTCAACCGGCCCCGGACAGGGATACCAGAGTCGGCAAGTCCTTTCCCTCGGCATGAACGGGACAGAAAATGAAAGCCAAAAAAAGGAAAATCGACACAAGCACCGTTCTCATTACCGAACCCTTCCTTTCGTTTCTAAAGAAACGCTGATTTAATCCATGAAGCACCCCGGTGGTACCCCAGCTT
>NZ_CALIAA010000306.1 GCF_938040765.1 uncultured Fretibacterium sp. | reverse complement strand
CCTCTTTGGGAGCGGTCGGCGTTTAGGCGCCGTTGTCGAAAAGCCTCCAAAGCCGGGACCCCTTGAGGGTCCCGGCTTTTTGTTACTTGGAAGATTTCGGATGCGTTCGGGGCGGAGGGCCCCGGAACGGCGTCGAATATTCGGAAAAAGAGGTGTCGGTATGTCGGGTAACTCGGATTCCAGGTGGGGTGTGTGTTGTTCCGTCGCGTTCGTGTGGTTTGCAACGCATTTCGGCGGAGGGTTCGCCAGCGGAAGGCAGTTGGTCGATTTTTACGTCAAATATGGGTGGTACGCGGTGTTTACCCCGATCCTGTCGGTCGGGCTCATCGCGCTGGTGCTCTGGTGCGCGTGGCAGTTTGCGGTCCGGCACGGGGTTTATGATTATCACAGCTGGAGCGTGCGGTATTTCGAGCCGTTGGGTTGGCTGGAGCCCGTATTCTCCATGCTGATCGAGGCCATGTACCTGATCATCCTCCTGCTCGCGACGGGGGTCGCCTTTGCGACGGGCGGAACGGTCCTGAACCATATCTTCCCGGACATTCCCTATCATGTGGGCACCGTGGGGCTGGCCGTCCTGATCCTCTCCCTCACCATCTGGGGGTCCGGGACGGTGCGCAAGGCCTCCACGGTCATGTCCCTGCTGATCATCGCGGGGATGCTGGTCATCTACAGTTCGAACCTCGTCGCCAACTTCCCGCGGCTTCTTCAGGTGATGCGGGAGCTCCCCGAGGCCGAGGGCGGTTTCTGGCCGGCCCTGTGGCAGAGCGTCAAGTACGCGGCGCTCCAGTGTTCGCTGGTAGGTGCCTACACCGCAGTGGCGGACGGACTCAGGACCGCCCGCGACGTGAACCGCACCACGCTCCTCGGCTTCTGCGTGAACGCGGGAATGCTGACGCTCGCCAGCGTCGGAGCCCTTCTTCACTTCCCCGCCATCCTCTCCGAGCGTGCCCCGGTGACCTACATCACGCAGCATGGGGGCGGTGGAGCGCTCGGCGTGGTCCTGGTCTCCGCGCTCATCCTGCTGGCCGTGGTGTCGACCGGTGTCGGCCTGATCTACGGCAGCACCCGCCGCATCACCGCGTGGTGGAGCGCCCGAACGGGAAGGCCCGCCTCCCGGAAGGTGGACGTCGCCGCATCCGCGGTCTACGTCGTGGCCTCGTGGTGCGTGGCCAGCTATGGGTTGATCCCCCTGATTGCCAAGGGGTATGCCTGGGTTGGGGCGATGTCGGCCCCGTTGATCGTCGCTCCGATCCTCCTGGTAGCGTTCTGGCGGGTTCTGCGCACGGCCCGGACGCCGGCGGTGGCGGCCGAGGGATAGAAGGACCGTAGAAGTACGCTTTCGAGGGGAGCCCGGTCGGGCTAAAGTGGATTCTATAACAAGCGATCTCGGACAAAGGGGGATGTTTACGGAATGTCGATCATGACTTTAGTCGTGCTGGGGGCCATCGCCCTGGTGGTGGTTTCCCTTGTTGTCCAGGCCATTCCTGCCCTGGTGAAGGTTCTGCTCATTGGGCTGGCGGTCGTCGGGCTGCTCTACGCGGGTCTGAAGGTCTACAAGGGCGGGCTGTAGCCGTTTCACGCGGAAACGGCCGGGGTCGGGGCTCCTTTCCGACCGCGGCCGCCCCACGAAAAAAAGGACGGGCCCGTCGCAGGGGCCCGTCCTTTTTTGTACGCGTTACCTCAGGCGGTTCTGCGAGGGGGCCAGGGAGCCCTGAATCTCCTTCGTGGGGATCTCGAACGTGCAGGTCCCCATGGAGTAGGGCGCCACGGTCCCCTGGTTGAAGACGAGGACGAGCTTGCCGCTCTCGATGTAGAAGGGCTGGTCCTTGCCGATTTCGAAGTTCTTCTCCAGCTCGTCCAGGAAGTAGGACTTCGACTCGTCCTTCTTCATCTGCTCCTTCATCTGGGCCTTGACAATGCCGCTCAGGACCTTGGAGTAGCCGTCGTCCTTGAAGAGGTCCGAGAGGGCAAGCTCCCGGCCGGTTCCGAGGTCGATGGTCTCGTAGCGGACGACGGTCTCGGACGAGGCCATGGCCTCGGTCCTGCTGTGCTCCAGCGTCAGCAGACCGTCCCCGTACGCGGCCACCTTGCTGACGGCCGTCAGCGCATAGTTCTTGGACCCCTCCGCCTTCAGCTCCGCCATCTTCGACATGAAGTCCCTGTAGAGGGCCACGGAGGCCTCCAGGCTGCGGGCGTTCACCGCCGCCTCCAGATCGGCGTTGCCCGTCCCGACGAGGATCGGGATCTGGATCGAGGCGTCGAACCCCTCCTCCTGGTGCGTGAGCATCGAAAAGGTCAGCGAGGGAGCGACGTCCGGGCTTGCCGCGTAGGCCATGCTCCCGCCGAAGAGGAATGCCGCCGCGGTCAGCAGCGCCGCCGCAATTTTGAACCGACTTCCGATCATGTTAAAAACTCCTTTCCTGAATGGGCCGCGCCGCAGGTAAACGGCAAAGAGGCCCTTCTCCAAATACTACGCGTTTCAGTGTAACGTCGATTCCTTTGAGGGGAAGGAGGGGTTGTACGGGGTATTCGCTCGGTAGAAACGACGGAAGTGCGGCATGGAACGGGAGCATCTGCTACAATAAAAACAGGGAATGGGTTGCGCCGAGGATGGGTTCGAGGCCGTTCGGGCCGGTCTTGGCGAGGTTTTTTGAGGGCGGCGGAGGGGAGGTGGGCCGCGTGACCTGATGTCCGAATGCCGTTTGAGTGGCCCTGCGGGGAGCGTCGCTCTCCGTTCGATCCGCGTGTCGTTTTTCCGTTGTCTCCCCCGCGGCGGCGGGCCCGCGCCCCGCCGCATTCGCTTCATTGCTTGAATGGAGGTCGGTTCTTATGGATAAGCTGCTGACGTCCCGCCATGGGCCCTGGGTGACCGGCGGGATTCTGGGGCTCCTCGCCGTGCTGCTGGTCAAGCTCGGCAACCCCGGCAACATGGGTTTCTGCGTCGCCTGCTTCACGCGCGACATCGCCGGCGCGCTGGGCCTGCACCGCGCGGCCGTGGTGCAGTACCTTCGCCCGGAGATCCCGGGCTTCATCCTGGGGGCGTTTTTCTCCTCCCTGGCGTTCCGGGAGTACTCGCCCCGCGGCGGGTCCTCGCCCGTCGTCCGCTTCTTCCTCGGAATGTGCGCCATGTTCGGCGCGCTCGTCTTCCTGGGCTGCCCCTGGCGGGCCTACCTGCGCCTTGCGGGCGGCGATTGGAACGCCCTCTATGGGATCGGGGGCCTGATCGTGGGCATCCTGATCGGCATCGCCTTCCTCTGGAACGGGTTCAGCCTCGGCGCGGCCGAGCGCAACCCCAGGGCGGCGGGCCTCGTCCTTCCCGTGATGGCGGTGGCGCTGCTGGCGTTCGCCGTCCTCAAGCCCCTGTTCGGTCCCGAGGGGACGGGGCCGATCTTCTTCTCGGAGAAGGGGCCGGGCGCACAGCATGCGCCCCTGTATATATCGCTGGCCGTCGGGCTTGTCGTCGGCTGGTTGGCGCAGCGCAGCCGCTTCTGCACCGTCGGAGCCCTGCGCGACCTCTTCATGATGGGGGACGGGCACCTGTTCAAGGGGATCCTCGCTTTCACCGTCGTCGCCTTCGCCGCGAACTACGCCCTCGGCTACTTCCACCCCGGCTTTGAGAAGCAGCCCGTGGCCCACACTCAGGACCTTTGGAACTTCATGGGCATGGTGCTCTCCGGCCTGGCCTTCACCCTGGCGGGCGGGTGCCCGGGGCGGCAGCTCATCATGGCGGGCGAGGGCGACGGGGACGCGGCCGTCTTTGTCCTGGGGATGCTGACGGGCGCGGCCTTCGCCCACAACTTCTCCGCGGCCAGCAGCGGTGCGGGCGTCGGCCCCATGGGGATCCCGGTGACGATCATCGGGCTCGTGTTCTGTCTCGCCGTCGGGTTCGCCAGCCGGACCCGCGCGGCCTGAATCGGGAGGTGCGGGTCATGAGCGACTGCATTACGGTGAACGCCTCCGGGCTCTCCTGCCCCCAGCCCGTGATGGAGACGAAAAAGGCTTTGGCGGGTCTGAGTTCGGGGCGGGTCGAGGTGCTGGTGGACACCGCGACCTCGCGCGACAACGTCGCGCGGTTTGCGGAGAACAAGGGCTGGCGCGCGACGAAGGAGGAGCGCGACGGCGGGTTCCGGGTGATCCTGGAACGCTGAGCGGGAGAAATATCGTCTTGAGGTTACGGCCGGCTGGGGCAGGACGGAAGCACCCCGGCCGGCGTTTTTCGGCGGGAAGGGGAGGCTGGGGGGCGCCGCCGTGGTGGTCCCCCGTGTCTGTATGGGGGAGGGGTTTGTGATGGCAGATATTCTGGGGCGGGCCCGCTCGCTCGAGGAGAGGGTCAGGGGGTGGCGGCGGCACATTCACGCGCATCCCGAACTGGGCATGGAGACCGGGGAGACGGCTGCCTTCGTGGAACGGGTGCTTGCGGAGATCGGCGTCGGAAACGTCCGGCGCTGCGCCGAAACGGGGGTCGTCGCCCTGATCGAGGGCCGGCCGGGCAATCGGTGCGTGGGGCTGCGCGCGGACATGGACGCCCTGCCCGTGGAGGAGCGGAACGAACTTCCGTTTCGCTCGACCGTACCCGGGCGCGCGCACGTCTGCGGGCACGACATCCACACGGCCTGCCTCCTGGGGGCTGCCGAGCTGCTTCAGGGGATGAGGGATTCGTTCTCCGGGACGGTGAAGCTGATCTTCCAGCCCGGAGAGGAGGGGCCCGACGGCGCGGCCGAGATGATCGCGGACGGGGTGCTGGAGGGGCCTGGGATGGACGCCGTTTTCGCGCTCCACGTCTGGCCCGACCTTCCGGCCGGGATGGTCGGGATACGGCGGGGGGCGGTGCTGGCCGGGGCGCAGTCCATCCGCATCCGCGTCGCGGGGCGTCAGGGGCACGCGGCCCATCCGCACCGCTGCGTCGACCCGATCCTGATCGCCGGTCATATCGTCTGTGCGCTTCAGTCGGTGGTGTCCCGCGAACTTTCGCCGCTCGAGACCGGGGTCCTGACCCTGGGGCAGATCCACGGCGGAACGGCGGGGAACATCATCCCGGAAGAGGTCGTGATCGACGGAACGGTGCGCGCCCTTTCGAAGGACGTCGGAGCCCGCATCCTGGAGTCCGCCCGGCGCATCGTCGAGGGGACGGCGGCGGCACTGCGCGGCAGGGCGGTCCTGGAGGCTCCCATCGGGCTGCCGCCTGTGGTGAACGACGACGCCCTGTTCGATCGGATGACCGGGGTCTTCACGGAACTGTTCGGCACCGGGAGCGTCAGGACCCTGCCCGAGCCCTCCATGGGCGGTGAGGACTTCGCGCTCTTCCTGGAGCACGTGCCCGGCGCGCACTTCCGGCTTGGGGTGGGGGCGGAAGGACGCCCGGCCTATCCCCTGCACTCCCCGGATTTCTGCGCGGACGAATCGGGATTTTCCCTGGGGGTCGCCGGCCTGGCCGCCCTGGCTCTGGACGTGCTGGAAGGCCGATGAATACGGCTGAGGAACGGGGAAATCGGGTTCAGCGGGTCCTCCTGATCGTCCTGGCCTGCAACCTGCTGGTCTCGGCGGCGAAGATCGCCGTCGGGCTGGCCGCGAACCTCCAGTCCGTGCTGGCGGACGGCTTCCACTCGATCTCCGACGGGTTCTCCAACGTGATCGGGCTTATCGGGGTCGCGGCCGCGAAGCGTCCCAGCGACGAGGGCCATACCTACGGGCACTCCCGTTACGAGACGCTGGCGAGCCTGGCGATCGTGGCCCTGATGGCCTACCTCGGGATCTCGATTCTGGTGCGGGGCGTCCGCAGCCTGGGCCGGACCGATTTCCGCGTCCCCTCCGTCGGGGAGTTCGCGGCGGTAGCCGGGACCCTGCTCCTCAACATCCTCACGGCCTGGCTGGAGGACCGGGCCGGGCGGCGTCTGAAGTCCTCCATTTTGCGCTCGGATGCGCGGCACACCCTGTCCGACATCTTCGTCACCTGCGGAGTCCTAGTCTCCATGGCCCTGATCACCTTTTTGGGGGCCCCGGCCTGGGTGGATTCCGCGGTTTCGGCTGCGATCGCGCTGGTCATCTTCGGTGCGGCCTATCGGATCTTCAGGGAGGCCTCGGACGAGCTGACGGACCACATCGCGGTGGACCCCCGGGAGATCGAGGCGATCGTCC
This sequence comes from uncultured Fretibacterium sp., assembly GCF_938040765.1. Lineage (GTDB taxonomy): Bacteria > Synergistota > Synergistia > Synergistales > Aminobacteriaceae > CAJPSE01. The sequence continues at coordinate 4,650 of NZ_CALIAA010000306.1, read as the reverse complement.
GGACCGATCCCGATGTCCGCGGGGTGCATAAAATCCGATCCCGCCGTTCCGGGGACATGATCTACGCCGATTTTCACGTGCAGTGCGACCCGGAGATGCCCCTGAGGGAGGTCCATGCCCTGACGCACCGATTGGAGGCGCTCCTGAACGAGCGGCTGGAAACGCGCATCAGCTGCGTCATCCACCCGGAGGCGGAGAGGAGAAGCGGGAGGAGCGATTGACGGAGTGCCCTCTGGATACAGGCTTGCGCTGTTCCCGGTAAGGTTGCCCTTATGGGCCGTATACTATATGTTTCCCGGTAGCAACAAGGCTATTGATATCGTCATAGGCGTTCTCCAGACGCTCCTGATGGTATTGAAAGTAGCCGTCGTAAATTTCCCCGGTAATGCCTTTCTCGTCCCACTCACGAAGGACATCGCCGGTTGAGCGGCCATATTTGCTTGCATATCGTTCTATCAGGAACAGAAAGAACTTCATTTCCTCCGTCATATCACTCACTCCTTAGATATGCCGAATTGCGGGGATCTCCGGTAACCCTTTCCGATTCCCACATGTCGAAAATCGCTCTCTCCGAGAATTCCCACATCGCCAGGTCCGCGTTTTCCAGCATGCTGTGTGTTTCCGATGTCAGGAATGTCCTTGCGGCCTCCATTTGAGCCATGCCATATTTATCCATGATGCGCTGAATGACGTTTTTGTTGTAGTAATCCAACGAAGAATTCCGCATCCTTGTCATGGAAGGTTCACCCCCCTGAAATTCAGCAGCACGATTGCCTCTTCGGTCTTGAATGTATACTGGTCCTTCAGTTTCTGCGGAAGAAGGCGCTTGATCGTCTCTTCCTCATCGTACATTCCATCGAGGTACAGGTCGATAACCGATGCTGTCCGGTCATCAGCGACGGGCCCGGATACGATATCCCAATCCACCGGGATCGGTTCGCCTTTTCTGTTCTTTACGACAAAGCGCAGCCATTCGACGTCAGGGGCGTTGAATCGCAGCATGCGAAGATGGCTCATCTCCGTTTCGTCGACTTCATAAACGCTGATATAAGAATCCTTCCGATGAAGTCTCAGCGCAGTCCTTTTCGCCCACTTCGCAGCCTGTTCCAGATCGCTTGTCGTATAGAAGCCCTTTCCGAAGTCAAGTTCCCTCTGAACCTTCAAAAGCCTTGGCTCTCTGACCTCTACATTGCTCCCATAATACAGGATCATAAACTCCACCGTCCCTTCTCACGCGAACGTCTTTTCCGGCATCGACTTCTTCTCGTTCACCAGCCTGTTTGAGAGAGCCCCGTACCTCCGGGCACGGGGCTCTCTCCGCAATTCGTGGGGCGGATGTGGAATCGGCGCGTGTTTTAGAGCATGTTGATGAAGATGCCCGCCAGGATGACGGAGGTGATCGTCACCGTGATGAAGCCGCCCACCAGCATCTTGGGCAGCATCTGCCCCATCAGGAAATCGTACTCCTCCCGGTTCTCCGCCAGTGCCTTGGAGGCCTCGTCCGTGAGGACGTAGTTGGGGGGAAATCCGTAGAGCGCGGTGAGCGAGAGCGCCATGGACATCGGTCCGGTGTAGCCAAGCAGCTTGCCTATCAGGACCGAGCCGACCAGCAGGCCCGAGACGCCGACGACCACGACGATCGCCAGAGGGTACAGGATCTTGAGCATCATGTCGGGGGTGGCCTTGTTCAGCATGCTCATGATGAATCCCATGATTGCCGTCAGGATGAAGCCGAAGGAGCTCGCCTTGAGCAGCGGCTTGCGCTCGACGATCCCCAGCTCCGCGGCGATGGCCCCGAAGATCAGGCAGATCACCAGCGGGTGCAGCGCGTAGGCGCCGTAGGCGGGGTTCAGCCCGATCAGCCAGCTTTTGAACGAGGCCGCGGCGTAGTCGGAGACGCACGCCACCAGGGCGATTGCCGCCAGGTGCGTGAAGGTCGTCTGGTACTTCTCGGGCAGCGGGGGCAGGAGCGCCTTGCGCTTGGCCTCGCCGTCCGACGCGACGGCCTTCGCAAAGGCGCCGGGGTTCTCCTTGCGGAGCTGGAGCAGGCGCTTGCCCTCGGACTTCAGGCAGAGCGCGGTCAGCGGGTAGCCAACGAATCCCTGGACGACGTAGATGACGGTGCCCAGCACCGCGAGCTCCGTCAGCCCCTTCTTGGCGGCGGCCTCAGCCATCATGATGGCGGCGACCAGGCCCCCGGAAAGAGGCGGAGTCCCGATGACGACGGCATCCCAGCCGATCAGGGCCTTGCCGACGGTGACGAGCATCGCCACCATGCCGCCCAGGGCGGCCGCGGCGATGGCGATGGTCTTCCACTCCGCGCAGAGCTCGCGGATGCTCATCAGCGTGCCCATGTGGACGATAATCAGGTACATGGAGATGGTCGCGACGGGATTGCCCATGCCCGCTTTTTCCGCGACGTCCAGCGGGAACCACCCGTACCAGAATCCCAGGAGGAACAGCAGGGCCGCGACGAACACGGACGGCACGAAGGCCTTCGTCTTCGTGGAGACGATCTCTCCGACAGCCAGGATGACGAGGACGACGAAAAAGCTCATGATGAAGGACATACGGAAAAACCCCCTTGACATATTTGCCGGAAAATACGGCATTGCATGATTATAACGCATGGGCCCTCGGTTTTCGGCGGTCCTCCCTCCCATGCCTCCGCCTCGGGAAAAAGAGGGAATGATTGGAAAGAGGGAATGAGCGGTACAATAAGGACGGGAAACGCGGGCCCGTCCCGAAGCGTCTTGCGCGTTCAGGCGGCCCGGAAAAGTCGATGGTAAAGGACGTGATGGCTTTGGATTCCAAAAAAACGCTGCGCTGGACGCTCTACTTCACCGGAGGCATCCTTATCGTACTGGGACTCTGGGCGATGACCTACCCCGTGGAGGCGCTGATGTCGCTGGCCTTCTTCCTGGGGGTCGGTTTCGTCCTCGCCGGCATCAATCACCTGGTCCCCTGTTTTTCGCTGCGCGGGGACCCCATGTACCCCCGATGGATGCTGGTTCAGGGGGTGCTGGACCTCCTGATCGGCATCGTCATGCTGATGCGCCTGGGGGTGACCGCCTTCATGATCCCCATCATGGTCGCGTGCTGGTTCTCCTTCACCGGCGTCGTCCGCATCGCGACCTCCTTCCGCCTGAAGTCCCTGGGGTTCGGAAAATGGTGGGCGATGCTTCTGAACGGCCTCCTGCTGGTGGTCTGCGCCTCCCTGATGCTGGCCTCGCCGTTCGTGGGCGGGATATCCGTCGCGCTGCTGATGGGGAGCGCCTTCGTCGCCTCGGGGCTCCTGATCGTGTGGGAGGCGCGCGGGATCTTTGCGTGAATGCGGCGTGACTCCGCGCACGTTCTGTGATATCTTTGCAAAGGCAAGTATGACAAGATAGTATTGGGGGCGCGTCCTTCGCGGGAGGCGCGGAGGGCCGCTTGCGGCAGGGTTGGCAGTGTGGGCCGTGAATCGATGTTGTCTGTGAATCGAAGGAGGTAATGTTATGGCCAGGGAACTGGAGAAGATCGAGAAGCTTTTGGGCAAGGATGCGGAGTTTTTGTTGGGGCACAAGTGCGCTACCGTGGATTCCGGGATGCTGTCCCTGCCCGGGCCCGACTTCGTGGACCGCGTCTGGTCGATTTCGGACCGTCCCGTCCCCGTCCTGCGCTCGCTGCAGGCGCTGTTCGGACACGGACGGCTGGCGGGTACCGGCTACATCTCCATCCTTCCCGTGGACCAGGGAATCGAGCACTCCGCGGGGGCCTCGTTCGCCCCGAACCCGATCTACTTCGACCCCGAGAACATCGTCAAGCTCGCCATCGAGGCGGGGTGTAGCGCCGTCGCCAGCACGCTGGGCGTCCTGGGGGCGGTCGCGCGGCGCTACGCGCACAAGATCCCGTTCGTCCTGAAGCTGAACCACAACGAGCTGCTGTCCTACCCCAACAAACACGACCAGGTGATGTTCGCCTCCGTGGAGCAGGCGTGGAACATGGGCGCCGTCGCCGTCGGGGCCACGATCTACTTCGGCAGCGACGAGTCCACGCGTCAGATCCAGGAAGTCTCCGAGGCCTTCCACCACGCCCACGAGCTGGGCATGGCCACCATCCTGTGGTGCTACCTGCGCAACTCCGCGTTCAAGACCAAGGAGAAGGACTTCCACGTCTCCGCGGACCTGACGGGGCAGGCCAACCACCTGGGCGTCACCCTCGAGGCGGACATCATCAAGCAGAAGCTGCCCGAGAACAACGGCGGCTACACGGCGCTTTCCTTCGGAAAGACCTCGAAGGACGTCTACGAGAAGCTGACGACCGAGCACCCCATCGACCTGACCCGTTACCAGGTGCTGAGCTGCTACGCCGGACGGGCGGGCCTGATCAACTCCGGCGGCGCGTCGAGCGGCGATACGGACATGGCCGAGGCGGTGCGCACCGCGGTCGTCAACAAGCGCGCGGGCGGCATGGGGCTGATTCTGGGCCGCAAGGCCTTCCAGCGCCCGATGAAGGACGGCGTGCAGATCATCAACGCCGTGCAGGACGTGTACCTGTCCAAGGAGGTCACGATCGCGTAAGACATTGCGAGGGTGAAAAGTTAGTTATTTTTTAGTTTGAATCTTGATGTGTTGGAGGCTTAGAAGAGAACGTTTTCTGACCGTTATT
>NZ_CALIAA010000305.1 GCF_938040765.1 uncultured Fretibacterium sp. | reverse complement strand
GTTTTGATCGGCGCTTCCCTGTACACAGCCGATGGATCACAGAGCCCTGTCAATTCGCCATCGGTTCCCATTTCTCCAGAAAAACCAGTTTGTTCCCTTTGGCCTGGAAGATAGAGGCGGGCTTGTTCATAGGATTGTGAGTATCCTTGTCGACCGTCCACTTGAAATGGGTTACCTGCAGATCCTTCGTGTTCTCGATGGCGTCCCGGACCGCGGAGCCCTCGACCGAACCGGCAGACGCAATGGCGTTTGCGACCATCAAGACGATGTCGTATCCGAACACTGCGTTCATGACCTCTGTCGCATCCCGTCCATACTCTTTTTTATAATCGTTCTTGAAGGGATCCAAAAGAGGGTCATCGGCGCTCACCGGATAAACCCAATAGGTTCCCTCCATTGCTTCCCCCGCTATCTCGAACATGTTGGGGCTGTAACCGTTGCCCCCCATAAAATACGGTTTCCAGTCGAGCTCGGCAGCCTGTTTGATGACCAGCGCCATCTCTTTGTAGAGCATCGTCAGGGCAACCGCATCAGCTCCCCACTCCTTCGCCGCGGTCAACTGAGCCCGAAAATCGACATCCCCTCCGCGATAGGCCCAAAACCGATTTTCGACGCCCAGTTCATCCGCCCGCTTCTTGACGTATTCCGTCAGGCCCTCCGAGTAAGCGTCACCAATGTCACCGAGGATGGCCAGTTTTTTTGCCCCACACTTCTTGATCAGATAATCCGCTATAACCATCCCCTGATAGGGGTCCGTGTAGCTGATGCGAAACATGTAGGGCCGAACTTTTCCCGTATCGGGGTCCACGGTCACGGCCAGGTTCGATGCGGTGCTGGAGACGATGGGAACCTGAGCCTTGTCCGCAATAGGAGCAACAGCAATCTGAATACCGCTGTAATTGCTGCCTCCCACCGCCGCAACCTTATCCTCGTACATGAGCCTTCGGACCGCTATGACAGCCTCCTCGGGTTTTCCCTTGATATCGTAGCATACCAGCTCGAGAGGACGCCCAAGTACGCCCCCTTTCGCGTTGATGTCCTTGACGGCCAGCAGAGCCCCATCCCGTTCATGCTGACCCCAGGTCGCGCCCTCTCCCGTCAGGGTGACAATGTAGCCGATCTTGATGGGGTCGGAAGCAAACCTTATCCCTCCGAAAAGCACGATGAAAAGCCAAGCTCCTCCAAGAAACTTAAAAACCTTCATTACTTATCATCCTTTCTCAACCGACAGCCCCAGTGTTTCCCAAGCCACCTTTGTGTTGCCGAAAGCTGCAGGAGAGAATAACATAGTTTATAAAATATATCAATAGTAAAATTAAGTTCATGATTATATTGAAAAAAA
>NZ_CALIAA010000304.1 GCF_938040765.1 uncultured Fretibacterium sp. | reverse complement strand
GGGCTGACGCTACCTATGGTCAACCCGCCGAGTCGGCTCCTCGGACAACATGAAAGTCCGGAGACAAGCAGGAGCCATAAAATCCGTTGTGCTTCAATATGTGGTTTCATGATAAAGACGGAGGTTTTCCACCTCCGTCTTTATCATGAACGCCTGTGCAATAGTTCCACGAACAGTTTGGCGGAGAAGCCGGCCGACTACTCCTTCACCTCGACATCGGCCAAGGCCTTGTCCATTTTGGCCTTCAGCTGATCCATGGCCTCCTGAGTACTGCCGTATTTGCCCGCCACGAGGTCTTGAAGCGTCGCAGCCCATTCGGTCGCCAATTCAAAGAAATAAGGATTGGGCGTAAAATAGACGGTCGTTCCAGGGACCGTAGCCTCGAAGGTCTCCTTAAAGCCCGGCGTGGCAGCGATGATCTCCTGGAATTTGGGGTTTTCAAAGACCGACTTACGGGGAGGATCAACGGACTTCCACTCCGTTACGGACCAGGTCTGGAAGGGCTTGCTGGTAAAGTACTGGATGAAAAGCCATGCTGCATCCTGATGTTGGGAGGAAGCGTTCATCGCGAGGGACCAAACCCACAGGTTGGAACGGATTTCCTTCTGCCCATCGGGAAGAGGAGGAGGAGCGAAAGCAATTTTGCCCGACTGGCTGGACGCGCCCGGCACGGACTGGAAATAGCCCGTACTGTCCGCGCCAAACATCATAGCGGCCTTTTTGGCTCCAATATCCGCACCACACTGATACCACGTATAGGACGACCACGTGGGAGACCCGCCCGCCTTGACGAGCTTCACCCACATATCGGTCATGGCAACGGCCTCGGGGGAGTTCACCTTCGAGACCAGTTTGCCGTCCTCGATCGCGAGATCCACAGCGCCGTAATTGGTGTAGGTCGTCATATATTCCGGATGGATCGTCGCCCAGTTGCGGGTACCGCGCAAAGCGATTCCGTAAGTCCCCTTGCCGTCAAACTCGTTCAGCTTTGCGGAGAGCTCGAGGAGCTCGCTGATCGTCTTGGGGGGCTGAACGCCAAACTTGGCAAAGACATCCGTGTTATACATCAGCACGTTGTCTTCGAAACCAATCGGCAAAGCCCACTGAGGGCCCTTTCCCGTCCTGTGGCCAGGAACACGATCCCAGCGCAAAGCGCCTGAAATCCCGGGGAAAAAATCGTCGTAATCATAATCGCTTGCCGTCTTCTTGGGGTCCTTCAAAAAGGCGTCCAGGTCCACCATGTAATCGGAGGTAGAATAGTCCCAGCACTGGTAAGCCCCCGTCATGAAGACATCCGGTTCACCGGAACGGCTGCTCAGAGAAGTCGTCAGCTTGTCAAAGTAGTTCTCCTCCGGAATCGTGGTATGGACGACCTTGATTCCCGTCAGGGCCTCAAACTCCTGGAGCTTTTGGATGATACCCTCCGCATAAGGATGCTGATTGAAAAGTATTTTGATCGTTTGCCCCTCGCACTGTTTCCAGTCGAATTCCTCGGCCCACGCGGAACCGGCCAGGCAAAGCAAAACGGTCAGACCGATAAGAGCGCCTATCTTTTTCACAATACTTTCCTCCCTTGAACAGCTATTCAACCAAAGGACCAGACTCCACGCCCGCAGAAACGCTTTTTTCGGCTCCCTTTTCCCCCACCCCCCGACTGTCTCTTTCTCGTTACGGTACCAGCACCACGCGCACAGCGCCCTCTCCCTTGAGGGCCAGTTCAAAGCCCTCCTTCCATTTTTCCAGCGGGAATTTATGGGAGACGACGCCCTCCGTGGGCAAACGCCCATCCGCTATCCACTCGATGACCGAGGGGAAGCAATAGGGGCTGAGGTGAACTCCCAGGAGATCGAGCTCCTTTTCATCGCTGATGATTCTCCAATCAGCCGTTGTAGGATGCCCGAATACGCTGAACTCGACAAAACGCCCCAATTTCCGGATGATATCCAGCCCCTGCTGTACCGAGGAAGGATGTCCCGATGCCTCGATGTAGACATCGCAGCCGTATCCCTCCGTCATCTCCATGATTTTGGGGGCTATTTTCTCCTTCGCGGGATTCATGACGATATCGGCGCCAAATTTTTTCGCCAACTCCAGGCGTTGGTCGTTGATATCCAGGACGACCAACTTTGCCGGATTGCGCAGCTTCAGACACCCGATCATGCCCAACCCGAGGCACCCGACTCCCGAGAGCACCACGAAGTCCTCATTCCCAACCTGAGACCGGTCAATGCAGTGCTTGGCGCAAGCATAGGGT
>NZ_CALIAA010000303.1 GCF_938040765.1 uncultured Fretibacterium sp. | reverse complement strand
GGTGTTCTAACAGCGTTCGTTTTTTTCTGTTCCCTCCTTTCCGCTCCAGCCTCCGCAGCCTACAAGGCCGAATATAAGTTGGACATTGTCCCCAGCATCACCACAGGCTGGGGCATGGGGGCCCAATACTTCACCGATCTGGTCAGAGAACGCAGCGAGGGGAAAATCAACATCAAGGTTTATCCCAACGCGCAACTGACGACCGGAAAACAAACCAATGCCTTCATGTTGCTTCGCAACGGGACCATCGACTTCGCCTGCCAGTCCACCATCAATTATTCCCCGCAGATTCCCGAGCTCAACCTCTTTGCACTGCCTTTTTTCTTCGCGGCGCAGCATGATCGTTACAAGGCACTGGACGCCGTCACAAACGGAAAGGCGGGCGAGATGATAGCCAAAGCCGTCGAGGCCAAAGGAGGAAAGTTCATCTGCTTCGGTGAAAACGGATTCCGCGAGCTGACCAACAGCAAGCGCTCCATCGCATCCCCCGAGGATTTGAACGGCCTGAAGATCCGTGTCGTCGGCAGCCCCCTGTTTTTGGATACCTTCAAGGCTCTTGGCGCCAACCCTGTGACCATGGTCTGGAGCGATACCATGTCCGCGATTCAGCAGGGCGTTGTCGACGGACAGGAGAATCCCATCAACACCTTCTATCCCGTAAAAATTTACGAGTATCATAAGTTCGTGACCAACTGGCACTACGTTGCCGACCCCACCCTGTTCGTTGTCAATCCCAAGGTGTGGGATTCCTTCTCTACGGAGGACCAGGCACTTTTGACTCAGGCCGCCAAGGAGGCTGCAGCCTATCAAATCGCTTTGGCCCGCGTGGGGCTGGATGAGAACGACGGAGGCAAAAATCTGGAGTTCCTGAAGGGAATTGGAAAAACACCCGAGGTCTCCGACTGGAATAAACACCTGACAGAGGTCGGAATGACCGTCACGGACCTGACCCCTGAACAAATGAAGGTGCTTATGGATAAGACGCAGCCCGTCCGCGATGCCTGGCGTTCCAAGATCGGCGAGGACCTCGTGAAGGCCGCCGAAGAGGACATGGCGACGGTGAAATAGCGACACGCGTTTTTTGAGCATGAAGGAAGGGGAGGAGTTCGCCGATCCTCCCCTTAATGATTCCTTTCAAACTTCCCGGAGGCTTGTCCTCCGTCTTTTTCGAGGAGGCTTTTTTGTGCTGAAAAGATTTTGCGACTATTTCGAGGAGGTCCTTGGAGCGTTGATCCTGTCGATCATGCTCGTCGTGACCTTTGCCAATGTCGTCACTCGTTACCTCATCACCTATCCTCTGGCATTTACGGAGGAGATCACCATCAGCATGTTCGTCTGGATCGTGCTTCTCGGAACCTCCATCGCTTTTCGACGAAACGCACACCTGGCCATGACCTTTTTCTACGACCTGATGCCGCGTAGCCTGAAAAAGTTTTGCTTCATCATTTCTACAGCCGTATCCCTGACCTTCTTCGCCCTTCTGGGCTGGCTCGGGGCCCTCCAGGTCCTCGACGAATGGGAGCTGGGCGTGACGTCGGACGCCCTGGCTATCCCTACCTGTATCTACTCCTCGGCGATACCCGTGTTTTCGGCTATCATCATTATCCGAATCCTTCAGGCCGCGCGTATGACCCTGCGGGAAAAATCCTATTAGGGAGGAACACCACATGACCAACACACTCTTCAAAGATCCGGTGTTCTGGACCCTGGCGCTTTTTCTTATCCCTCTCATCGTGCGCATTCCTATCGCAGTCGCCTTGGGCATGGCAACCATCACGGTTGTCTGGTTTTGGGATATGGGTTACCAGATGCTCTCCTACAGTTTCTATGCGGGCATCGCTAAAGTTCCGTTGCTGGCCATCCCTTTCTTCATCCTTGCAGGCATTATCATGGAAAAAGTCGGGATCGCTTCACGTATTGTAAAGTTAATCAAGGAGATGGTCGGCGACGTCACAGGCGGCTTGGCCATAGCGACAGTCATCGTAGCCGCTTTCTGGGGGGCAGTCAGCGGATCCGGGCCAGCCACCGTTGCGGCGCTCGGTCTGATTTTGATTCCCAGCATGGCCCAGGCGGGATATGACAAGGCCTTTGCCACGGCAGTCGTCTCGGTCGCCTCGGGTCTGGCCATCATCATTCCCCCCAGCATCTCCTTCATCGTCTACGGGGACATCATGGAGCAGTCCGTGGGCACCCTCTTCGCGGCGGGAATTGTTCCAGGCATCATCGTTGCCGGTTTTCTGTGTCTGGCCGTCTATTTCTACAGCCGACGCAACGGGTTTCGCGGGGAGCCGCGCGGTGATGCAAAAACGCTCCTCCGGGCGTTGGCGGACGCCTTTTGGGGGCTCATGACTCCTGTCATCATCCTGGGAGGCATTTACGGAGGCATCTTCACTCCTACCGAGGCCGCAGCCGTCGCCGTGTTCTATGGACTTTTCGTCGGCCTGGTCATCTACCGCACTCTCACCCTGCGTGTGCTCTATGAAATTCTCAGCGAAACCGTGGTGAGCACCGCCGTCGTCATGCTCGTCGTAGCTTGTGCCGGACTTTACTCCTGGCTGGGAGCGACCGTTGGAATCATCGACAAGATTGCCGGCCTGCTGCTGGGCATCTCCAACAACCCCTCTGTCATCCTGTTGATGATCAACATCATCCTGCTCTTCGCGGGGATGCTGCTGGACGCGAACTCCATCATGTACATCTTCCTGCCGATCCTGATCCCGATCATCCGGACGCTGGGCTGGGACCCCATCTGGTTCGGGGTCATGATGACCATCAACCTGGCGATCGGCCAGGTGACGCCGCCCGTCGCGGTGAACCTGTTCGTCGGAGCACGCATCAGCGGACTGACCATGGAGCAGATCGCGCGGCCCGCCATCGGCCTGATCATTGCGGCCATCGCCGCTCTGGCATTGCTGACGGTATTCCCTGTACTGACAACCTTCTTGCCCCATATAATGGGACTGATGTAGCAAGCTGCACGATAAGCAGCATAAAAGTAAAAGAAGGCGGTCCTCATCCGGGCCGCCTTCTCCTTTATGCGATATTTTCTCTGAAAACACAGAAATGACCTATTCATCGGATCCTGAACGTCCTCTTCCCATTCCACGAAGGGGAAGGGAAAACCATGGGAGCGTCCGATCGCGGCATTGCCGAAAGGGAACGGATATGTCAGAATGGCGGATAATAAGCCGTGCGTTTTGAAGTGCCCGACCAGCGGTGATGACCGCCATGGAATATCCGGGACGGGGTGTCGCCCCGGAGGGAACGGGGAGGCTGGGATGCGATGAGGGAAAAGGACATCCGCAGGAACGTGCGTGAGTCCTATGGCGAGGCCATAGACAGGCGTGTGGCCGGCCAGGGTTCCGCAATAGATGCCGTGACGGATATGACGAGGGGCAATTACGACGATGCCGCGCTTGCGGGAACGGGGGACGCGGCCCGCCAGTCCTTTGGCTGCGGGAATCCCGTGGAGGCGGCGCGGCTGCAACCCGGAGAACGCGTCTTGGATTTGGGGTGCGGGGCGGGACTGGACCTCATCCTCGCGGCGCGTGCCGTCGGCGATCGCGGCCTGGTCTATGGACTGGATATGACGCCCAGGATGCTGGCCCGGGCGCGGAAGAACCTCGAACGGCTGGGGCTGCGGCACGTGGTGCTTCTGAAGGGCTGCATCGAGGACCTGCCGCTCTACGACGGCGGGGCGGATGTTCTGCTCTCCAACTGCGTCATCAACCTCTCCCCGGACAAGGATGCGGTTTTCGCGGAAGCCGCGCGGGTCCTGGCCCCGGGCGGGCGGTTCTGCGTGTCGGATGTCGTGCTGCTGAAGCCGGTCCCGGAGAAGCTCAAGCTGAGTCCCTCGGCCTGGAGCGGGTGACTGGCCGGCGCTCTTCCGGCGGAGGAGTACAAGGCAAAGTTGGAGAGGGCGGGGTTTTCCGACGTGAATGTGGTCCTCACGAAGCCCCATGAGGTCAACGCGGAGATCGTGAGGCAGGACGTCGGCGACCTGAGCGGCGAGGACCTGCGGGCTCTGGAAGGGCTCTCCTCGAGCGCTCTGATCACGGCGATCCGCCCATGAGCTCCACGCCCCTGTCGGCAGGCCTCGCGCGCCCGTCCGCGACGAGGACGTGCAGGTCCTTCATGGGTTCGGCAGCATGGAGCACGCGAAGGCCTACCTGGAGACCAAGATGTTCCAGGACGACGTCGTCGCCGGACTGAAGCCGACTTGGGCGGGCGACCCGGACATACGGTTCTACACCGTCGCCTGAAAACAGAAGACGAGGGGGCTGCCGCAAAGCAGCCCCCTCGTTCGCCTCTTAAAAAACTCTCCTACTACATCTCCGGCTTGATGGTGCCCAGGAACACCTTCTTGCCGCCCTGGATCTCGACGATGCCCATCTCCTTCTCGGCGTCGTGGGTCTCGTTCATGGTCGTCGTCCCCGTGACGGTGGGCAGGTCCTTCGTCTGCTCCAGCGCGTCGCGGATCTTGGCGGGCTCGGCGCTTCCGGCCCTCTGGATGGCGTCGATCAGCATGATGTAGCAGTCGTAACCCAGAGCCGCGTTGACGTTCGGGGCCTTGTCGGGGTGCACCTTGTTCCAGTTCTCGGTGAACTTCGCCGCGACCGGGTTCATCTCTTTCATGGAGGGATCGTAGGCGAACGTGGTGTGCAGGAAGCCCTCCACGGCGTCGCCGCCCAGCGTCACGATCTCGGGGTTGTCCATGGCGTCCGCGCCGATAAAGCGGAACTCCGCGCCCAGCTCCTTGGCCTGCTTCAGGACGATCGCCCCCTCGGCGAAGTAGGCGGGCAGGAAGACGATGTCCGGCTTCTTGGAGATCAGCTCGGTGAGCTGCGCCGTGAAGTCCTGGTCGCCCGACTGGTACTTCAGCTCGGCGACGACCTCGCCCCCCAGCGTCTCGAACGCGCGCTTGAAGAAGCTGCTCAGGCCGACGCTGTAGTCGTTGGCGACGTCGGTGAGGGTGGCCGCCCTCTTGAATCCCAGCTGTCTGAAGGCATAGGTCGCCGCGCCGGCGCCCTGGAAGGGGTCGATGAAGCAGGCGCGGAAGTAGAACTTCTTGCCCAGCGTCACCAGCGGGTTGGTGCAGGACGTCCCGATGACGGGGATCCCCGCCTTCTCGGCCACCTCGCCGCCGGCCATGGCCAGCGAGGAACCGTAGGTCCCGATGACCGCGTTGACCTTGTCGTGCTCGATCAGCCGCGTGACCGCGTTCGCCGCCTCGACTTTGTCGGACTTGTTGTCCACGACGACGAGCTCGACCTTCTTCCCCAGGACCTCGGGGATCTCCTTGTGCGCCAGCTGCGTGCCCTCCAGCTCCAGCTGGCCGCCGAAGGCGTTCTGACCCGTCAGACAGTTGAAGACGCCGATCTTGATGACGTCATCCGCGGCAAACGCCGCACCCGCAAGCGCAAAAACGAACAACAGAATCAACGAAAACCTGCGCACCTTCCATCACTCCTTCTTTCCTCGGTCAAAAGCCGCGAAGTTCACCCAAAAAGCCGCTTCCTGCCTATTCCTTTGATTATACTATACCGCTCGGGGCCTGCTCCGGTTCCGAATCGAAATCAGATGGAGACCGGCGTTCCGGGCCCCAAAGGCAGCCCCAGCAGGTACCACACGATCAGCAGGGCCGTGAAGCCCATGATGTAGAAGATGGTGTAGGGCATGGCCATCGAGATCACGGTGCCGATGCCGACGTCCGGGTCGCTCTCCTTCCTGTACTGTTCCAGCAGCCCGATGATGACGGGAAGGTAGTAGGAGAGGGGCGTGATGATGTTGGTCGTGGAGTCCCCGATGCGGTAGGCCACCTGAGTCAGGGCCGGGGCGAACCCCACCTGCGCGAACATGGGGACGAAGATCGGCGCCAGGATCAGCCACTTGGCCGAGCCGCTCATCATGAACAGGTTCAGGAAGGTCACCAGAAGGATAAAGAGCAGCAGCAGGGGGACGCCGCCCAGGTTCATGCTCTTCAGCCACTCCGCGCCGCTCACCGACAGGATGGTGTCGAAGCGGCTCATGCGGAACAGGGCCACGAAGAACGACGCGGGCAGGACCACCACCATGAACCCGGTGCTGCCGACGATCCCCTTCTGCATCAGCTTGGGGATGTCCTCGCCCTTCCTGATCACGCCCGCCCCCAGCCCGTAGGCCACGCCGACGAAGAAGAACAGGAAGAAGAGGAGCGGCATGACGCTGCTGAGCAGGGGCGACCGGGGGAGCAGGGAGCCGTCGGGCGCACGGAACAGGGATCCCTGAGGATAGGTCAGCCACACGATCAGGGCGACGTAGGCCACAAGCGCCAGAAGGGCGCAGAACAGCCCCCGGTTCTCTGCGGGCGTCACGGCATGGGCCCTCAGCGCCTCCTCGTCACGTCCGCCCTCGTCGTCCCCGAGCATCCTGACGGTGTACCTCTCCGTCACGTAGACCGTGAGAAAGGTCAGGATGAAGGTCGCCGCGATCATGAAGTACCAGTTGATCAGGGGGTGGACCGGGACGTTCGCGGGGATGCCGGGGACCCCCTCGACGGCGGACCTGGTGATTCCGGCCAGCAGCGCGTCCGTGCCCGCCACGAAGAGGTTCGCGGTGAAGCCGCCCGAGGCCGCCGCGTAGCCCGCGGCAATGCCCACCCATGGGTTGCGCCCCAGCGCCTTGAACACGGCCGCCGCGATGACGGGCGTGAAGATGATGCCCGCGTCCGAGGCCAGGTTCGCGTTGATGCCCACGATCGCGATGACCGCCGTCACCAGGGCCCGGGGCGCCCCCAGAATCGTCTTGCGCATCAGGGCCGAGATCATGCCGGTCTGCTCCACGAGCCCTATGCCCAGCATCATCGTCAGGATCAGCCCCAGCGGCGCGAAGTTCATGTAGGTCTTGACGAAGTCGGCCAGGAATTCCCTCATGGACTCGTAGGACAGAAGGTTGACGACCGCGACGGTGGTCTCCTTGGGCGCTTCGCCCGCTTTGGCCACCAGGTAGGTCACGGACGTCCCCTTCTGCGCGAACCAGGCCGAGAGGCCCATCACCAGCAGGGACAGGAGGACGAACAGCCAGAAGGGATGCGGAAATTTGTTGCCGACGACCTCCACGCCGCGGATGAACTTCTCGAAACCGCTGCGCTTCGGAACAACTTTCGTTACGGACTCGCTCACGATCTTACCTCCATACTCTCATCGTAAATACCGGCACCGATTGAATCAAAGGCGCATAGCGCAATCCGAGTGTGAAAAATGTGTCATGCGAGATCATGAAAAAATGCAGGGCGAATCACCCCATCAGAAAATCCCAGGCGCAGGAGGCGAAAAAGCGCACGCCGCAGGGGAAGCATCCCTCGTCGGGGGTGAATCGGGTATTGTGCAGCACCGCCATCGCCTCGGGCGGCGTCCCGGCGGGCCGGCAGCCCAGCCAGGCCATCAGGGCGGGGCGCTCCCGCGCGAAGAAGGAAAAGTCCTCGCCGCCCAGGTCGGGCTTCTCCAGCTCCACCATGGTTTCCTCGCCCAGCGAGGCCCGGACGGTCCGCGCAGCCAGGCGGAAGAGCTCCGGGTCGTTGACCGTGGGCGGATACCCCTTGACGTAGGTCACCTTGCAGTCCCCGCCGAGAGCCCTGGCGATTCCCTGCGCCGTGCGTTCGATGAGACCCGGGAGGGCGCCCTGGGTATCGGGGGCCAGGGTGCGCACCGTGCCCTCCAGCTCCACGCGGTCGGCGATCACGTTGTAGCGGTACCCGCCCCGGATCGTCCCGATCGTCACCACCGCGGAGTCCAGCGGGGCAACGGTCCGGGAGACCAGGGTCTGAAGCCCCGAGACGACCTGAGCCGCGATCACGATGGCGTCGACCCCCTGGTGGGGGGCCGAACCGTGCGCCGTCTTGCCCTCCACCGTCAGGTAGATGCGGTCCGAGGCCCCCATCTGGGGCCCCGCCCTCGCCACGATGCGGCCCGTCTCGTAGCCCGGCCAGACGTGCAGGGCGAAGAGGGCGTCCACATGAGGGTCCTCCAGGACCCCGTCCGCGATCATCCCCGGCGCCCCGCCCGTGGGATTGAGCTCCTCCGCGGGCTGGAAGATGAACTTCACGTTCCCCCGCAGCCCATCCCTCAGCTCGGACAGGACGCAGGCCGCGCCCAGAAGCATCGCCGTGTGGGTGTCGTGCCCGCAGGCGTGCATCACGCCGTCCACCTCGGAGGCGTAGGGCAGCCCCGTCTCCTCGCGCATCGGCAGGGCGTCCATATCCGCCCTCAGGGCGACGGTCCGCCCGTCTCCCCCTCCGCCCCGCAGCAGCCCGACGACGCCATGTCCGCCGACCCGGGAGCGCACCTCCAGCCCCAGGCCCGACAACACCTCCGCAGCAAGGGCCGACGTCCTCTCCTCCTGCCGGCTCAGCTCCGGCTGCCGATGAATCCTGCGGCGCCATTCCACGACACGTCCGCCGTACTTGTGCGCAAGCTCCCGAATCTCTTCGTACACCCGGACAGCACCTTCCCTTCCATCAAATCAGAGCTTCCAGCGGGCCGGAGCTTAAAACATGCCGGGATTTCCTTCAAAAGACGAAAGCCCTGCACTGTCGAAACAGTTTATCATATTGAATCAAAAAGAGAACAAAAAAGGAGCGCGGACCGTGCCGTGCTCCCACAAACCGCTGCCCTCCCGCGCCCGTCAGGCGAAGAAGGCCGTAACCCTTTCCTTGACCCGGCCGCCGTCGGCACGTCCGGCCACCCGCGGCATCAGGACGCGCATCAGCTTGCCCATGTCCCGCGCTGAGACGGCCCCGGCCTCCTTCGCCGCCTCGGCGATCAGGGCGTCGATCTCCGCGTCGCCAAGTTGGGCGGGCAGGTAGACCTCGAGCACCTCGGCCTCCGCAAGCTCTCCATCCGCGCGCTCCGACGCGCCGGCGGCACGGTATTGCTCGGCGGCCTCCCTGCGCTGCTTGATCAGACGCCGGACCAGCGTCTGGGCGTCGTCGTCGGTCAGCTCCGAGGCCCGGCCCTTGTCGGCCTGGGCCTTCTGAAACTCGGCCTTGAGCATACGCAGGACGGAGAGCCGCAGCTCCGCCCTCTCCTTCATGGCCGCCACCAGGTCCGCAGCGACCCGTTCCGTCAACTTCATGCTCGAAAACCCGCCTTCCATTTGAATTTCCAAACTCTTTGCACTTCCGGACCTCCAAGGGAACGCGGGCGTGCGAGGTCCCCCTGGAGACGACAATGGGGGCCGAAAGCCCCCATGAAATCGACTAACCTCTGCCTCGGCTGCTTTTGCGCTTGCGAGCCGCCTCAGCTCTCTTCAATTTTTTTGCATCGCTGGGCTTTTCGTAATGCTCCCGCTTCCGCGCCTCGCGCAGCGTACCGACCTTGGCGACCTCGCGCTTGAAACGCCGCAGGGCATCTTCCAGACTTTCTCCGTCCTTACGGGTGACCGTCGTCATCTAAAATCCCTCCCTTCCGCTTTTTCGGCTAGCCCGGAGGCCAACCGAAATTACGACCCGACAACAGGTGAAGGTGAAGGTGGGGCACCGTCTGGCCGCCCTGTTCCCCCGTATTGACAACCATACGGAAACCGTCCCTGTCGAGCCCCATCTTACAGGCAAGCTCAACGGCACGCCCAACCACCTTGCTCCAGACGGAGGGATCCGTCACCTCTGCAGAGGAAGCGATGTGCTGCGTCGGGATCACCAGGAAATGCGTGGATGCCTGAGGATTGATATCGCGAATCACGAAGACATCCTCATCCCTGTAGACGAACTCCACCGGGATCTCGCCGTTCGCAAACTTACAAAAGATGCAATCGCTCATATCCTCCACCCCTTTCCTAGGGGTTTCATTTTATAACAAAGTTCGACAAGAGACAAGACGAAGGGAAGAACCCAGGAAAGCGGCCTGAGTTTTTCGCTCATTCATCCGTCACCCCGCCTCGATCGGGCCTGCCGCGACCTTATTCCAGCAAAGGCCCGCCGATCCACAAGCGGGACGAGGCCGCCGGGGCCCGGAATGAAGAGCTGGCGCTTTTGCTCCCCGGCACGGGGACCGCTATAATGGCAGACGAATATTCGCAGCCGAAAGACCGACGGAAATACAAATAAGCCGATGCGTCAACAAGCGTGAAGGGATTGGAGCGAGGACATGAACATCACCGCCATCATCTGCCCGCACTGCAGAAAGCCCTTTGAGATATCCGACGCCATACAACACCAGATCGACGACGAGCTCCTGCGGGCCAGGACGGAGCAGTCGGAGACGCTTCGCAGGGAGTACGACGCCCTTGCCGAGGCGCGGCTGAAACAGGCCGTACAGGACGCCGTGGCTGCGGAACGGCAGGAGGCCGACCTTCGGCTTGCACGGGAGCGTCAGGCCGCCGGGCTGGAACTGGACAAGGCCAGGCAGACCGCCGAGCTGGAGGCCGAGAGGGCGAGACAGGCCACGGAGCTCGAGGCCGACCGCCTGCGCCGCGAGGCCGCCAACTCCAGGGAGAGCGAAGCGCAGCTCCGCGAACAGCTGAAGGGGCTGCTGGAGGAATTGAGCAAGGCGAACAAGGCCCGCGAGGATGCCGAGCTCGCCGCCCGGAAGGAACTGCTGGAAAGGGAAAGGGGAATCCGCGAGGAAGCGGCGAAGCGGGCCGCCGAGGACTTCAACACCAGGATCCGCGAGCAGGAGGAGACCATCAACAGCCTGCGCGAGCAGCTGACCGCGGCGAAACAGACGGCGGAACAGGGGTCGCAGCAGCTGCAGGGCGAGATCCTGGAGCTGGACGTGGAGCGGGACCTCCGCAGCGCCTTTCCCCTCGACACGATCGAGGAGGTCAGGAAGGGCGAGCGCGGCTCCGACATACGCCAGACGGTCAACGAGCAGTTCTACCGGAACTGCGGCCTGATCCTGTGGGAGTGCAAGAACGCCAAGACCTATCAGGCGTCCTGGCTCGTCAAGCTGAAGGACGAGCTGGCCGCCGAGAAGGCCCAGGCCGGAGTGATCGTCTTCAACCGCACCGACGGCGGGGACGAGGACTTCAAACAGCTCGCGGACAACATCTGGCTCGTGAAGCCCCGCTATGCCGTCATGCTCGCCACGTTCCTGCGCGAGGTCCTGGCGAAGGTGTTCGCCGCCAACCGCAGCGCCGAGGGCAAGGACACCAAGGTGGAACTGATGTACCACTACCTCACGGGCGGCGAGTTCAGCCATCGCATCCGCTGCATCCTGGATTCCTACGACGAGATGGCGCGGCAGCTGGACACCGAGAAGAAGCAGGCTCAGAAACGCTGGGCGGCTCAGGAGAAGATCATCCAGAAGGTCACGGGCAGCCTGTACGGCATGAGCGGCGACCTCCAGGGCATAGCGGGCAGGGAGATCATCGCGCTGCCCGCGTCCGCGGACGAAGAGGAGGAAACGAAGGCGGCCCGGCCCGGCGAGGCGGCGTCCCCCGGGGGGACAGGGGCCGGCGAGCGCTGAAATGTCCGCCGACCCTGCCGGAGCGCACGGCGCGGCGCTATAGTATGCGGCGCTATAGTATAATGAAGATGCTGTATTTCCCGGAAAGCAGGTCGGTTTACGGAAGAGGATCGATATGGGAATCCTGTTGATAATCGTGAGCTTGGCTATCTTTCTCTTTGGTCTGATCCAATGGGCCCGCGGCGGTGCGGCCCTGTGGTCCCTTCTGCGCCTCAAAAGGGAGGCCCGGCCCTCCAATCCCCTCAAGCGGGCCTGGGAAAGCGCCGAGATCCGCAGGGCGGAAAAGGCCACGGACCAGCTTCTGCGATCCAGCTTCAGGGTGATCGGCATCCTGGCCATCGGCATGTGGCTTTTTCTTGGGCTGACCGTCCTTCTGGACCTGCTGGGCGTCGACTGGATCAGCCGCATCTCCACGAGGGCGCAGACGTTCTGGGGTTCCCCCGTCTACAACCGCACCCCCGCGACGACACAGAGCCCGGCAAGACGCAGCGACATCATAAAATCCCTCAGGAACAGCCTGGGGAAATGATCCGGAGCGCGCAAAAGCCGCGCGGTCCGGGACAATCAACGAGGGGGGGCGCTCTTCTCCCCTCCCGGCCTTTCCCGGCCGAGGGGGCGGGTGAGAAAGAGCCAGCCCTGCCAGACCCCAAAGAGCGCAGTGGCCAGTGGAGTCAGGAAGACCCCCCAGGCGGGACAGCCCCTCCCCTCCATCCACCGCGCGAGGTAGACCCCCGCGAAGGCGTACCCGGCGACGACGAGCCCCGCCGAGATCACGCGTCCGAAAAGCGCCGCGTCCCTGAAAGCGCTGCGGAACCGCGACTTCCCATGGTTATCCGTCATTCCGCCATTCCCTCCGATTCGGGATACAAAAGCCTCAGGCACTCCTCGAGAGCCTGAATCAGGCGTTCGTCTCCGACGTCGCGCAGCTCCTCCAGGACGATCCGGGCGGCGCCGTCGCGGCGCCCGACGCGGATCTTCACCCCCATCCTCCTGTAGGCCCGAAGGGGCCCGGGAAGCCGAACCGATCGGAACCGTCCCTTGGGAACCAGCCGTTGTTCCAGGCCGGCCCTCCCGGACGAGAGGTCCCGAATGGCGTCCTCCAACTGGCGCACGGTCATGCCCCCGTTTGCGGCGCGCCTTCCCAATGCGATCATCGCGTCCTCGGAGTCGAGCCCCAGAAGGGCTCGGGCGTGCCCCTCGCTCAGGCTTCCCCCGGCCAGCATCTCCCTGAGCTCGTCAGGCAGGTTCAGCAGACGCAGGCGGTTCGCCACCAGGGCGCGGCTCCACCCCAAGTGGGCGGCGCAGTCCTCCTGGGTCAGCCCGTTCTTCCGGATCAGGGCCTGGAGCGCCGAGGCGATCTCGATGGGGGTGAGGTCCCTTCTCTGGACGTTCTCGATCAGGGATATCTCCCGCAGCGCCTCCTCCGAGGCGTTCAGGACCCGGGCAGGAAGGTCCTCCAGCCCCGCCAGCGCGGCGGCGCGCCAGCGGCGTTCCCCCGCGACGATGCGATAGCCGCCCCCCGGCTCCGCGCGGAGCAAAAGGGGCTGAAGCACGCCGTGCGCCCGGATGGAGGCCGCCAGGGACTCCAGCCCCTCCCCGTCCATCTCCCTGCGCGGCTGGTCGGGGTCCGGGCGAATTTCACCGATCCCGACGCGGTAGATCTTCTCCAGGGGAGCGCTTCCCTCCGTCACGCCCAGGAGGGCGGACAGGCCCTTGCCTAGGGCCTTTCGCTCAGCCATCGCTGGATCACCTCCCCGGCCAGGGATTCGTAGGCCTGAGCACCCGTGCTGTGCTCCTCGTAATAGGCGATGGGGGCGCCGTAGCTCGGAGCCTCCGAGAGCTTCACGTTGCGGGGCACCACCGTGTCGAACACGACACTGCCGAACTGCCGCCTCACCTCGTCCGCCACCTCGTTGGCCAGGCGCGTCCGGGAATCGTAGAGGGTGAGCAGAATCCCCGAGACCTCGAGCGATGGGTTCAGGGAATCTCGGACCAGGTCCACCGTGCGGACGAGCTGCCCCACCCCTTCCAGCGCGTAATACTCGCACTGGATGGGGACCAGCAGGCGGTCGCAGGCGGTCAGGGCGTTGAGGGTCAGGATGCCCAGGGACGGGGGGCAGTCGACGAGCACGACGTCGAACCCCTCGAGCTGTTCCAGCTGGCGCTTGAGCTTCGACTCCCGGCTTATGGTGCTGGCCAGCTCGATCTCCGCCCCGGCGAGATCCAGCGACGACGGCAGAAGGGAGATGCCCTCCCACGCGGTGCCCAGGATCGCCTCCCGCATGGGGATGTCGCCCAACAGGACGTTGTAGAGGCTTTTGCTCAGGTTCGAGGCGTTGACCCCGAGCCCGCTGGTGCAGTTGGCCTGGGGATCCATGTCCACGGCCAAAACCGAGTAGCCGCAACGCCCCAGCTCGGCCGCCAAGTTGATGCAGGTGGTCGTCTTTCCCACGCCACCCTTCTGATTGGACACGACGATCGTCGGCATCACAGCCACCAGCCTTTCATCGAAGCCGCCCCCACGCGGCGCGGGTAGCCCGCGGGGCAGTGAGCGGCCTTCTCCCATATCACGAAGCAGCGGCTGCTCCCCTCCGGTCCGTAGGGACGGACGACGGGCTCCGCGAGCCCCAGACGGCCCCAGCGCCCGCGGACCTCCCCGAGCTCCTCCCCGACCTTCGGGCCCTTGAAGGCAAGAAGACGGCCGCCCACGGCGACGAGCGGCGACAGGTACTCCGCCGCAACCCCGGCCCGGGCGAGGGCACGGGCCGCAGCCAGGGCGAAGGTCTCGCGCCGCGTCCGCGCCGTATCCTCGCTGCGCTCGCAGAGGAGCTCCACGTTCCGAAGCCCGAGGGCCCGGACGATCTCCCCGACGGCTCGGCACTTCTTGGCCACGCTGTCCAGCAGCACGACCCGCAGGTCGGGCCGGCAGATCGCCCAAACCACGCCCGGCAGCCCTCCGCCGCTCCCGACGTCGACGACGGAGCCCGACGCGGGCAGCAGAGGAACGGACTCGAGACAGTCGCGGACATGCAGGTCGTAGAGCTCCTCCGTCCCCCGCGTCCCGGTCAGCCGGGCGGAGATGCAGCCCGAGAGCAGCTCCGCGTAACGGTACAGCGGCTCATGCCACTGCCGCTCCAGGGGCTCCACCGCAGCTCCGGGCCCCTCGTCCTTCCTCAGGCGCTCCGCGTCCATCCACACATCTCCCTCATTGTCCCTTTCCTCCATTTTAACATCGATTCAAGCGCCGCAGCGGCGCGCAAAAAAAGCGGGAGAAGGTGATAAGATAGCGAAAAGTAAGATAACGAAAAGACGGAGAGGGGGAATCCCATTGAGTTTCTTCGAGGACGTCGCAGCCGCTGTGCCCCGGGCGGGGGATTCCGCCGTCGTGCGTCTGATCATGGGGTGGCACGCCAGCTACGTCCTGGCCGAGGACGGGCGGTGGGGCGTCGGCTTCGTCCCCGACTCCACGAAAGAGGCCCACACGGCCCGACCGGCCCACACGGGGGAGCTCATCGGGACCGGACTGGCCCATCTGGCCCGGCTGCTCGTCTCCCCGTTTCCCCAGGAGTTCGCGGCGGCGACGGCGGCCTGCGCCGCGCTCTTCCCCTTTCCCGAGGGCGGCCTCCCCCTGGACCTCGTCATGACCTGCGCCCGGGGCGATCGGGTGGCCGTTCTGGGGTACGACCGGGACCTCCTCCCCTTCATGCGCGACTGGGGCTGGCGCGTGGCCGTGTTCGACGACCAGGGAAGGGGGCCGGACTGCTTCCCCCAGGAGGATTTCCCGCGCGGCGCGGAGGAGGCGGAGTGGGTCTGGCTCACTCCCGAGTCCCTGCGCGACCGCTGGCTGTTCTCCGTAACGGAGACGCTCCGCAACAAAAAAGGCTGCTTCCTGCAGGGGCCCGGCCTGCCCGCGCTGAACGGGCTCTTCGCTCCCCTGGGCGTGACGCGCCTCGTCGTCCCCATCCCGGCGGGCACGCCCGACGCCGTGGAGGCGCACGTCTCCGCCGGGGGCAGCCCGTGGCACTGCGACGCCCTGGCCTGGCGGGTGCACATGGCGTGAGGGGCCGACCGCGGGGCAGAAAAACAGGGTTGAGGCCCGATGCGGCCCACCTCAGGCAAATCTTGTTCCGTTCACAGCGCTGCAGAGTCGTCAGCCGTTACGTCGTCCAGGGACATCAAGGTGAACCGCGGTTGTCCCTGTCCCACCTGCATGACCTTCAGGGTCAGGATCACCGGGGTATGGAGCCATCGGCGATTCAAAATATCGGGGTCGCCGGCAGTCTCATCGATTTTTCCGCGGATCAGCCCCTCCTGATCGCGCAACAGGAATTCAAACGTTCTTCCCGCGGGGAGGACGCCTTGAAACTCTCCCCGGCAGCTTTCCTCTCGTTCCTGGATATTCTCGTCCCTCAGCCGGAAGGACGATTTCCTGAGCTGCTCGCAATTCTCATAGCGAAAGCTCCGGCTGCCGAACTCCAAACCACACCAAGCCTGCTGCTGAACCAGAAGGTCAAGAAACTCGAACACTTTTTTAACGGCCCTGGGGTGGACCTCAGCGATCACCTCGGCAATATCGTCGTCGCTGCCCTCTGCCGAAAGCCGAAAAAGCTCTTCGATTTTCAGCATGGCTTCCCTGGCATTTTCACAATCGGGAAACAGCGTTTCCTGGCACATGGGAAGCGCAAATTCAAAGCCGAACGAGCCGACGGCGGTGCCGGTGAGCAACAGCTGATTGCGGTCCCGATTGGGGATCGGCCCCATAGCCTGCAGCCCCTCGGTCAACCCCGCCGCAATCGTGGCAAACGCGTCCGAAAAAGCGCCCACAGCCCTTGCCCCAAAGTCCGCGGTTATGCCGTACTGGCCAAGGACCGGTCTTCCTCTGAAGGTGAGCCGGGCCTTGGGGACCTCGCTTTCCTGCGGCAAGCCGTCCAAAAGTTCCCTGGAGGCTTGCAGACGCGCCTCCAGGCTCATCCGCTCAATCACGTTTTCCTCAGGAATCGCACCGAGCAGTTCTTCCAACTCATGGATCTCGGAGACGACGGAAAGGCGCTGGTCATTCATGCCGCACACCTCCGTTTGCAGTCAAAATCTTTTGCGCAAGACCGTCTTGGGACGGGTCCAGGTCAACCTGGACAAACCCTTTCCAGAGGCCGTCACGACGATGCGACCACATACTGTACCAATAGGCGATGCGACGAATCTGGTACGCATCGACAGGGCCCCCCAACTCACAGAAGTAACCGTCAACGGCATAGGTCTTTTTCAGAAATCCGGGCTCAAAAAGCTGCGCAGCCTTTTGAGCCAGCGACTTTTGATTCTCCCCGCTCGGCATATCGAAAAACGTCACAACATCCAGATCTCGCGGAGGGCGGCATTCCAGAAGCTCAATCCGCTCCAAAAAACTGCCGTCCAACCACTGAAATCCGGAGACCATGCCCAGTTCATGTAATTTTTTGCGAAAGCACAGCAGACCACCCAAAATCGCTGTCCGTTCCGGGGACGCCGCAAACCGCTCTGTAAACTCCGTCAGAGTCACTCGATAAGGGGAGCGCCTTGGACTGCCACCCGATTCCCCCGGCCAGACTGGCGGCAGTACGCCGTTGCCGCCCCAATGAGGCAGATTTCCATCCGTAGTCAGCATAGCAGCACCTCGTAGTTGTCTTCAAGTTTTACTCGCCGCTTTTGTCCTCAGATCCGAAGCTATTCAGACAGCTATGATGTAGAAAATTGTAACGCATCGCTGTGAATTCGGGAACAGAGAATTACCGCACGTCTCCGTCGGGGGCAGCCGGGGGCAGCCCGTGGCACTGCGACGCCCTGGCCTGGCGGGTGCACATGGCGTGAGGGGCCGACCGCCACCAGCGCTCCAGCCTGTCTCAGGCCCCCTCGTCCGTCAAAAAACACGAATCCTATACCCCCGCTTTCTGGACACAGCTCACGGCCTCGCCTTCGGGCTGCACGGAAAGAAAGTCAACTGGCCTCACCCAGCCGAAGCGTTTGTTTTCCGGTGACTCGTTCAGCAGCGCCCTGTCTCCGCCAGACGCTCCTTTTCCTCCTCCGTCATGCAGCGAATGTTCATTTTGAGGAAGGCCATCGCGATGACGACGATGGGCATGGCCAGATTGAAAAAGCAATATTTGAAGTAGAGGGCCGTGGGAACGCCCAGGGCATTGGTCATGAAGGCACCGCACGTATTCCACGGGATCAGGGCGCCGGAGACGGTGCCCATGCTCTCCAGAGCGTTGGAGAGCTGCGACGGATGCAGTCCCTTTTCGCGGTAGGTCTGGGCATACATGCGTCCCGGAACCACGATGGAGATGTACTGCTCCGGCATGGTCATGTTGCTGAACAGGCACGTCGCCTCCGTGGCGGTGACGAGCCCGGTGTACGTCCTCACCTTCTTCAATATGGCTTTGACGACCGTCTCCAGCTGTCCCGTCTCCTCCATGATCCCGCCGAACATCATGGCGATGATCGTCAGGGAGATGGAGAAGAGCATTCCATCCAGGCCGCCTTTCGTGAAGAGCGTATCGACGGCCTCGACGCCCGTTTTACTGACGTAGCCGTAGTGGGCGCAACGCAGGA
Organism: uncultured Fretibacterium sp.; assembly: GCF_938040765.1. Taxonomy (GTDB): domain Bacteria; phylum Synergistota; class Synergistia; order Synergistales; family Aminobacteriaceae; genus CAJPSE01. The sequence goes on along the minus strand of NZ_CALIAA010000303.1, from coordinate 1,131 downwards.
TATCGCCTAGGGAGGCGCTCTGATACAGGGGGGCCAAGAGGGCCGAGGAAAGAATGCCGATGACGATTCCCGGTATGGCAGGCATCTTGAAGGCGACCAGGAGGACGACCAGGAACGGTGGGATCAGCAGAACGGGGCTGGCCCGAAACTGGGCGAGGATTCCGTCCCGTATGACCTGGATGCTCTCCAGGCTGGTCTCGGTGTTCCCATAATTTCGCCCCATATAGGTGAACAGGACGAGAGCGATAAGATAAGCCGCGGCCGTAGAGGGGATCATCGCCTTGACATGCGTGAAGACATCCGTTCCCGCCATGGCGGGGGCCAGGTTCGTCGTATCGGAGAGGGGGGACATCTTGTCGCCGAAGTATGCCCCGGAGATGATCGCCCCTGCCGCCAGAGGCAGCGGGATCTCGAGCCCCATCGCGATGCCCATGAGTGCAACGCCCATCGTCCCCGCAGTTCCCCAGGACGTCCCCGTCGCAACGGAGGTGATGGAGCAGATCAGAAGGGTTGCGGGCAGGAAAACTTTCGGCGATATCAGGTCCAGCCCATAGAGGATCATCGAGGGGACGACCCCCGAAACGATCCAGACGCCGATGAGCATCCCGATGATGGCCAGGATGATGATCGACTGCATCGCCTGAGAGATGCCCCGGATCATCGCCTTCTCGAGGGTGTTCCAACTGTAGCCCAGTCGCAATCCCATGACCGCGGCCGCCATCACGCCGAGAAACATGGGGATGTGCGGATCCAGCTTGAATTTGACGAGGCTGACGGACATCACGAAGATGAGGAAGCCAAAGGAAATTCCCGCATCCACAAGCGTGGCCTTGCGCACCCCTCCGGATTTCTCCGCCCTCAGGCTTCTCCCCCCGGCAAGTCCCGGCACCGCCGTCCCCCGCATCTCGAAAGCCTTCGTTCCTTTCGCAACTTCGTTCATGTGTCACCCTCCTCGAACCGCTCTTCCCGGAGACGCTTCCGGCAGCTCCCCAATCGTGCCCGCCGCAGAACACCCGGGCTCACCTCGGAGCTTCCATTCCTGGACCTCCCATTCCTCGACGACCAGTCTCATGTCTCACGGCATAAAAGCTTAGTAAAATAAAGTTCCCTATTGATTGATTTAATTAAAAT
>NZ_CALIAA010000302.1 GCF_938040765.1 uncultured Fretibacterium sp. | reverse complement strand
TAATTCTAAGTACGGAGAGCGGCATGGCAAAGTACAGCAGCGGCATCCTGGAGATCGTGAACAGGGTGGGGGGTCATATGACCGCCGAGCAGGTTTTTCTGGAGATGAAGAGGCAGTATCCCTCCGTCGTTATGGCGACGATCTACAACAACCTGAACTCCCTCTGTGCACAGGGTGCGATCCGCAGACTGAGTGTGGAGGGACAGCCGGATCGCTACGACCGCACTCTGCGGCACGACCATCTGGTCTGTCGGGGATGCGGGAAGCTCAAGGACGTCTTTCTGGGGGACCTTACGGAATACCTGAGGACGGAGACGGGGCTCCATATCGATTCCTACGATCTCAAACTCTCCTACGTCTGTGACGAGTGCCGCGGAAAGGCACGCCCGGAGGGGCGTAAAGAACAGGGTTGACCGGGCGGGACATCCGCTGTTGGAGCTCCGCCCTGCAATGGAACAACGCGTCGGACGAACCGACGCATATCTTAAGGAGGAATTTCTGATGTCCATGATCAACAAAGAAGTTAGCGATTTCAAGGTTCAGGCGTACCATAACGGTGAGTTCAAGACCGTCACGAAGGCGGATATTCTCGGAAAGTGGAGCGTTTTTTTCTTTTATCCCGCGGACTTCACCTTTGTCTGCCCCACGGAGCTCGAGGACCTGCAGAACAAGTATGCCGACTTCAAGAAGGCGGGCTGCGAGATTTACTCGGTCTCCACGGACACCCATTTCGTCCATAAGGCATGGCACGACGAGTCCGATCGCATTGGGAAGATCACCTATCCGATGCTGGCGGACCCCACGCACGCGCTGAGCAGGGACTTCGAGGTGCTGATCGAGGACGCCGGCCTGGCGGAGCGCGGCAGCTTCATCGTGAATCCCGAGGGGAAGATCGTGGTGTACGAGGTCAACGCCGGCAACGTGGGCCGCAATGCCGAAGAGCTGTTCCGCCGCCTGCAGGCCAGCCAGTTCGTGGCCGAACACGGAGATCAGGTCTGCCCGGCGAAGTGGCAGCCCGGCGCGGAGACCCTGAAGCCGAGCCTGGACCTGGTTGGCAAACTCTGATGGACGACCGGAACTTTTATGATGTTGTCGTAGTAGGGGGAGGGCCTGCCGGTTTGACGGCAGGCCTCTACCTCGCCCGCGCCTGCTACCGGGTGCTGGTTGTCGAGAAGGAGACCTTCGGCGGTCAGATCACGATCACCTCCGAGGTCGTGAACTATCCCGGGGTGGGACGGACGAACGGACGGGAACTGACCGAGGCCATGCGCGTCCAGGCCGAGGGCTTCGGCGCGGAGTTCCTGATGGCCGAGGTGACGGATCTGGAGCTGGATGGGGACGTCAAGAAGGTCCATACGGACCGGGGCGTCTACTCCTGCTTCGGGGTCCTGATCGCGACGGGTGCGCATCCGAGGATGATCGGGTTCCCCGGCGAGGCGGAGTTCCGCGGCCACGGCGTGGCCTACTGCGCGACGTGCGACGGGGAGTTCTTCACGGACAAGGAGGTCTTCGTCGTCGGCGGCGGTTTCGCCGCGGCGGAGGAGAGCGTCTTTCTTACCCGGTACGCCCGTCACGTGACGGTACTGATCCGCGGGGACGGCTTCAGCTGTGCCGAGGCGACAGCGCAGGCGGCCCTGAGCCATCCTAAGATCACGGTGCTGACGAACACGCAGGTGGAGGACGTCTCGGGCGATACCGCCCTCCGCAGGATTCGGTACCGGAACTCCAGGACAGGGGAGGAGACCGAGTTCTCCACGGGCGGGAACGACACCTTCGGCGTGTTTGTGTTCGCGGGCTATGCTCCGGACACGGAACTGGTCAAGGGAAAGGTAGAGCTCGATCCTCAGGGCTACGTTATCACCGACCGCAATCAGAAAACCAGCCGGGACGGCGTCTATGCCGCGGGCGACGTCTGCGTGAAGAACCTGCGTCAGGTCGTCACCGCCGTTGGCGACGGGGCGACGGCGGCGACGGAGCTGGAGAAGTACGCGGCCGTCATGCAGACCAAAACGGGCCTCCACCCCCAAAAACCGGTTCGCAGGGACGCCGCCCCGGAGCGGAACACAAAGGCCGAGGCGAAACAGTCCTCGGAAGGGGGGCTCTTCCCGCCGGAGATGCGCCAGCAGATGGACGTCATTTTCGAGCGCATGGAGCGGAAGCTGGTTCTGGAGCTCAGCCTCGACGATCGCCCCGTCTCGCGCGAGCTCAAAGGCTACATGGAGGAGCTGGCGGGAGTGACGGACAAGCTGACCGTGAGGACGGGCACGGGGCTCCCCGAAGCCGAGCTGCCCTGCGTCAGGGTCCTGAAGGAGGATGGCACGGAGACCGGCCTGGCCTTTCATGGCGTCCCGGGCGGGCACGAGTTCACCTCCTTCCTCTTGGGGCTTTACAACGCTGCGGGGCCAGGCCAGCCTCTGGATGACGAGACGAGGGCAAGGATCCAGGGGATTGGAAGGGCAATCCGCATGAAGATTCTGGTCTCCCTCTCCTGCACGATGTGCCCGGAGCTGGTCGCGGCCGCTCAGCAGATCGCGTCGCTGAACCCGCTGGTGACGGCGGAGGTGTACGACATCAACCATTTTGAGGCCATGAAGGACCGGTACAACGTGATGAGCGTCCCCTGTCTCGTGGTCAACGACGATGAGGTGATGTTCGGCAAGAAGAGCGTTCAGCAGCTATTGGACAAGATCGGTTAAAAAGATTTCGGCCATGCGTCCCTCCTCGGCGACTTCAAGCATCTCCTGGAGAGCGTCAAGGCCATCAAAGCGGACGCGGACGCCTCCAACAACTACCTCGTCTCCGCAAAGATGGACGGCTACATCGAGAGCTACAGCAAGGCGATCTGGATGATCTCGCAGGCGTCAATGTAGGGCGCGGGCCGTCGGGTGAATTCGAGTGAAAGAGGGGCCAAAGGGCTCCTCTTTTTTTGCTTGCCGGGTTGTAAATCCAGGGGCTCATGACGCAACGAGGGGAGCCGAAGCCCCCCTCGCTGCGTTACCTGTTTTCAACTCAGAACTTATCCGGTCCCGAGCTACCCGCGGATGAGGCTCAGTACCGTCTGCGGAAGCTGGTTTGCCTGCGCCAGCATCGCCGTGCCCGACTGGGACAGGATTTGGAGCTTCGTGAAGTTCAGCATCTCCAGGCTCATATCCGCGTCGCGGATTCGGCTCTCCGCCGCCGTCAGGTTCGTGCCCGTCGTCGTCAGGTTCGTCACCGTGTGCTCCAGGGAGTTCTGGAACGCCCCGATCTTCGCCCGCTGCGTCGACACCTTCGCGATCGCGTTGTCCAGGATCGAGATGGCACGCGCCGCGGAGACACGGTCCGTCACGATCACCCGCGTCACCCCAAGGGCGTCCGCGGACATGTTCCCGATGTCGATCGCAACGTCCTCGCCCTCGTTCGCCCCAACCTGGAACACCGTGCTGTTGTCCACGAGGTGCAGGATCGTCTCGTAGGGCGTATCGATCTTCTTCAGCTCGAAGTTCCTCAGGTTCTCGTTCCACTCCACCCTGATGTTCGCCATCGGGTCGAACTCCACGTCCACGTTCGGGTGAATCACCCCGATCAGCTGGTTGCCCGACACCGTCACGTTGTTCACCACCGTCGCCCCGTTGTGCGCGTCGTAGATGGAGGCCGTAAACGAGTTCTCCTTCGCCTCCTGCACCACGTTCAGCGACAGCGCCTTGATCAGGTCCTCGTCGCCCGAGAACGACAGTCTGCCCGCGGCGCCCGCCACCATGGAGCGGATGATGAACGTGCCCGGAACCGTCTCCAGGCCGTACTCCTGCTTCGTCCCCTCCTCGACGAAGGTGACGAAGCTGTTCGCATGGCTCACCGCGAAGCGCGCCTGGCCCAGGCCGTTCGCGATCGCCCCGTTCAGCTTGCTCCGAAGCTCCGCGAGCGTGTCCGTGGCGTAGAGCGTGATGGAGGTGTTCTTGCCGTCGCCCTGGGCGATGTTGATGGTCTGCGGGTCCGTCAGGAGGAATCGCCCCTGGCTGTCCCAGAACTTGTCCAGGTCGCGCAGGTGCACGTCCTTCTTGGCCACCTGGCCGATGTACGCCGCCTCGAACGTCGCCAGCGTCTTGTCCGCCGTCATCTTGGTGGCGTTGGTCTTCAGGACGATGTCGCCCTCGTAGACCGTGCCGTTCTTGCTGTTCAGGTAGAAGTTCCGGAAGTGCAGCTCCTTCTCCGTCACTTTTTCGGCATCCAGGCCGAACTTCAGGGTCTTGTCCGTGACGTTGCCCCCCCACTTGAAGGGCCAGGTTTCCGTCTGCGTCCCGCTGACCTCCACCGTGATGTCCTTGGCCGCCGTGCCGGTCTTTTTGGTGACGTTGTGGACGAACTTGCTGCCGACGCTGAAAGCCCCCGTCATCCCCGCCTTGAGTTCGAGCTTGAACGCTCCGGTAGATCCCAGCCCCAGCTTTTCGCTGAGGTCAACCGCATCTCCCTCGGTCAGGACGATGTTGTCGTTTACTTTGGTGGTCACGGTGCCGTCCGGCCTCAGGATGTTGGCCGTCGCCTTCAACGTCACGCTCTTCGACTGTGCGTTGACCGAGACCACCTCGTAGAGGATGCTGGCGTTATTCTTTAGATTAGCATCCGTCACATCAGGGGTGAGAAGATCTGGTAGCGTAGCGGGTACTTCAGTAGAGTCTGTCGTCGGGAAGGCTGTCGCAAAACTGGCGCCAATATCTCCATCAGTAATCTTGATTGCCCCTACAGCCGAGGATAGAACAAGTTTGGTTCCGTCTTTAGAGGCAAGGCCCGCATGTGCCGTGTTGATCGCGGTCACGATCTCATCCAAGGTGGGGTCTGTCCCGGCGGCAGTCAACGTAACCTCCTTACTAACGCCGTTGACGGAAACATTGATTTTTTTACCTTTCGTACCTGCGGGAACCGGTGTCACTTCCAGTTTATGAAACTTCCCGGAGAACCCATACTGCCCCGTGACGGCCACGCCGGAGTCGGCCGCGGCAGCGGCCGTCTTCACCGTGTAGCTCCCCGCCGGGAGGTTGTCCACCCGCAGCCCGGACACGCCCGCCTGATCGTTCAGGCTGACGCCCATCACCACGTTCTTGTGCTTGATCTTGAAGACGTCCGTCTTCATCGCCTCGGCCTGGCCGGGGTTCGCGTTGATCTGAATCTTGTAGTTCCCCTCGAACGCCGCCTTCTGGCCGAACCGGTCGATCTGGCGCAGAGAGCCGCGGATATACGCCTTCGTCGCCAGGTCGTTCGACGACCACAGGCCCGCGGAGCTCCCGTCCAACAGACGCTTCTTGTTGAACTGCGTCGCCGTCGAGGTCCGGTCGATCTCGCTCTTCAGCTGGTCGATCTCGAGCTGGATGTACTGCCGGTCCTGCTGCGTCAGCGTGTCGTTCGCCGCCTGAACCGACAGCTCCCGCATCCTCTGGAGGATGCTGTGCACCTCGGACAGCGCGCCCTCCGCCGTCTGGAGCATCGAGATGCCGTCCTGCGCGTTGCGCACCGCCATGTTCAGGCCGTTGATCTGCGAGCGCATCTTCTCGCTGATGGCCAGCCCCGCCGCGTCGTCCGCCGCCGAGTTGATCCTAAGGCCGGTGGACAACGTACGGATGGACTTCTGCAGCGCGTTGTTCGTCGCATTCAATGCATTGTAAGCGTAAAGCGCCGGTATGTTGTGGTAAATCCTCATGTTCTCTTAGCCTCCTGCGTCCGGGGCTTCCTGCCCCGCATCACAAAATCCGAACCTTGCAGACCATCCTGGTCTCCCTTGAGCGCTCAAAACAAACGGCAAAAACTTAACAAAAATTCAACGGAAATTCAAGTCGCGTCCTTCGCGGCCGCATCCCACCCTTCCATGAACATCTTGAAGTATTCCTGTTGAAATCTATTCCTCCCGCCTCGGTTTCCCGGGGTGAACGGTCCTGATCTTGGACAGCCGCGAGAAGGCCGATACGGGCAGCTGCGGCGTCGGGACCGTCTGGGGCGAATTTTTGTCCACTCTGGCCGCCTTGGCCGCCGCCCTGTTCTCCTCGACGATGACGTCCCACAGCTCCTTCCGCCATATCTGCGTTTTCTGCGGCGCGTTGATGCCCAGGCGCACCACATCGCCCCTCACGTCGATGACCGTGACCTCGACGTCGGTCCCGATCTGGATGGACTCGTTGATCTTTCTGCTGAGGACCAGCATCAGCTCGTCTCCCCCTGGAGGATCGCCGTCCGCTTCATCGTCTCCCGAACGTCCTCCGGAAAGACGACGTGACGGATGGGATACTCCTCGTTCAGGGCGATCACTTGAACGGCCCGGTGCGTCTTGAGGTTCAGCAGGATCGGGGCCCTCAGGTTGGCGGTCATGTTCCACGGCGCCGCCTCCGGGATGGACACCACGATGAGGAGCGCCAGGTCCGACGGGTCCATCGAACCCACCAGCTCCAGCTCGTCCTCAGGGATGCGGGCGTTGTAGTCCGGCATCACGGCGTCCGGCGTCGTCACCGGCAGGGCCAACGCACCGTCCTCGATGTTCTGCAGCCATTTGACGGCCTTGTCCTCGTCCCCAACAAGGACCCAGCTCCGGTTGTTCTCAAACGCGGGAAGGCCGCGGGGAAAGGACAGGACGTCGTCCTGCGTGTACGTAATCTCTCCAAAGCGCTCGCTCACAAAAGTCTCCGGCATTTTTCTATCCCTATACCCTGTCCTTTATGTTCCTCGTCCATCCTGTTCCTCGTTCGTCCCCGGCCGCACGCTACCTCAGAAAGTTCAGCAGCGTCGGCTGGATGATCTGGGAGATGACCGACAAACTGGCCTCCTGCATGAACTTGGCCATCATCAGCTCCGTCATCGCCTCCTCCGGCTTGACCGAGACCAGGTCCTGCAGGGACTCGGTCATCTGGACGTCATCGGCCACCAGCCGCGCCTTGTTGCTCTCGTAGCGGTTCTGGAGCGCCCCGTTGGTGGAGAGCACCTTGAGAAGGTTGTCGATGAAGCGGTCGATGCGCGGGAGCATGACGTCGGAGATCGCGGTGCGGTTCTCGGACTTCACGGCGGCGATCACGTCGTCCAGCACGCCGAAGATGTCCTGTTTTCTCTGGTTCGCCCCGCTGCGGATCGTCACGTTCTGCGTGTGCATCGTGTTGTCGCCGTTTGGACCCGGCCGGGCCGCGTCCTCCAGCTTGTAGCCGCCCCGATAGGGGGTTTTTGCCGAAACGCCCGCGCCAAAGAAGGTGTCGGTGATGTCCGAGTCGAACGAGCCGTCCGCCTTCAGCTGGGAGGCCTTCGCCGCAACCGCGTATCCCCGCGGCGACCACAGGACGAGGTGTCCGTCCTTGTTCAGCTCGGCCCGTACGTCGTAATCCTGCATTCGGGCGTTGATCGTTGCAACCAGGTCCTGCACGTCCATCCTGCCGTTGCCGTTCGTGTCGCGCATCGCCGTCAGGTCGATGGTGTGGGTGTATCCCGCCACGGTGACGTCGAAGGTCCGTGCCGGGGTGTGACCCTCCTCCCACATCTCCGCCGGAAGCAGGTTCCCCGCCGCATCCAAAAAGCTTTTTTCGCCCTGAATGCCGGTGTTCAAGGCCAGCTTCTCCCGTGCCACACTGCCCTTGACGTCCACCACGTTGACGGCGGAGCCGTCCCTGGCCGCGATGGAGAGGATGGGATAATCGCCCGCCTGACCGTTCTTGTCCCCCATCCGGGCGTCGAAGTAGTTCACGTAGAGCCAGTCTCCCGCCTGGGAACGCAGCCGGTCCATGACGCTCTTCACCGTGTCGTCCGCGGAGACGTCGATCTCGACCTTCCGTCCCAGGGACTCGAAGCGGATCGTGCCCGCCTTGCCGATTTTCTCGCCGTCCTTCAGGCCGGCGGCGGCCCCGCCTTTCCTGGCCCCCATGTTGCTGGTCACGCCCGTGTGGATGCCCATCTGGGCGGCGATGCCGCCGGAGTAGTCCGACCATGCGGGGTCGGAGACCGGCAGGTCGACGACGGAGAAGGACGCTCCGGTCACCGTGTAGAGGGATGCGG
>NZ_CALIAA010000301.1 GCF_938040765.1 uncultured Fretibacterium sp. | reverse complement strand
GGCGCCGTTGCCGCGTTGTCGACGCAAGCAGGATTTGCACCTTATTACAAGCGATTCAGCGTCTGTAACCAATGTCTCGTATATCCTGAGAGAGGAGCCCCCCGACGCATCGGGAGGCCAGGGTAAAAAGCCCCCGCGAGCCGTCGAGCTCCCCAAGTTCTCCGTACCGTTCCACCCCGGGCACATCCGCCCCCGCAGCCCGCCTCAAAAGCGACAGTTCCTCCCCCGAGAACCGGGGCCTGCCGGCCCCGGGCCCGCAGGCCGCACAGGCCAGCCCCTCGCCCGTCCAGAACAGCGGGACGGCGGGGCGACCGCACCGGGCGCAGCGCGTCAGGTCGGGAGCGAGCCCCCACGCCGTGAGCCAGCGCCACAGGAAACGCCACTCCACCGCCTCCGGCAGAACCCGGGGGGTCCCCAGAAGGCGCATGTTCCAGTAGAGGTTGGCCAGGAGGTCGTCCGCCGGATGCTCCGCCATCAGGTGGCGCAGCAGGAGCTTCGACCAGCGGACCGCCGTGCGGAGCGCCTCCGGTCGCCTCCTGAGGGGGATCATGCCGTCAACGACGTCCACAGCGCTCAGGTAGGCCCCGCCGCCCCGGCCCCGGTGAAGCCGAAAGGCCCCCCAGACGAGCGGCTCCGTACCGCCGCCGAAGCGGACGCGCCCGCCCGCCGCCCCGCGCGCGGAGACGCGGACCAGCCCCCGGCCCTTGAGGAAGAGGGCGAGCAGGAGGTCCCCCTCCCCCGCTACGGAACGCGAGAGCACCACGCCCGAGGCGGCATCCAGGCCCTGACGCGACATCCCCATCCCTCCTCAGGGCACTCGATTACCCTTGAAACCACATCGGGGGCGCTGCCCCCGGCCTGCGCCCCATCGAGGGGAATCGCGGGTCAGAGTCCAAGGCGGCGCAGCACGGGCTCCGACTGCCTCCAATGCGGGGACACCTTCACCCACAGGTCCAGATAGACCGGGTGGCCGGTGAGTTCCTCCAGCTCCAGCCGTGCGGTTTCTCCGATCCGCTTCAGCATCGCCCCTCCGGCCCCGATCAGGATGGCCTTCTGCCCCGCCGTCTCCACGATCAGGGACGCCCGGATGTAGAGCCGCTTCCGCTCGGGGTACTCCTCCGGGCTCTTGTACTCGTCGATCTCCACCGCGACGCAGTGGGGAACCTCGTCCCGCAGCAACGCCAGCACGCGCCCGCGGATGACCTCGGACGCCATGAAGCGCTCCGTGCCGTCGATCAGGATGTCGGGGTCGTACCACGGCGTCCCCTCGGGCAGGAGCGGCAGCAGAAGGTCGATCAGGGCGTCGAGGTTGCGCCCCCTGCGCGCGGAGACGGCGATGCGCCCGGCGAAGGGAAGCCTGGATCCGTAGAGCTCCAGAGCCCCGCCGGGGTCGTGTGCGTCGGCCTTGTTCACCACCAGCACAATCGGCCGGGAGACGACGGAGAGCGCCCTCAGTACCTCGGCGTCCTCGTCCCTCAGCCTGCGGTCCCCCGCCTCGACCAGCCAGCAGACGGCGTCGGCCTCGGCAAACGCGTCCTCGGCCGCGTCCGTCAGGGAACGACCAAGCCGGTCCCTGGGCCGGTGCAGCCCCGGCGTGTCCGTGAAGACGATCTGGGCGCGTTCGTCGTTGTAGATGCAGCGAATCGCGTTGCGGGTCGTCTGGGGCTTCGGGGAGACGATCGCCGCGCGGGCGCGCAGCAGCGCGTTGACCAGCGAGGACTTGCCGACGTTGGGCCGCCCGGCCAGGGCGACCACGCCGCAGCGCATCGCGGCCCCGTCCCCCTGTCGCTCCCCGCTCAAGGGCTCCCGCCCCTCAGGCCGAAGGAGTGGGGCAGCAGCCCATGCGCGGAGTACACGAGGGGCCCCTCGGGAGACGCCAGGACCACCCGCATGTCGGGGTTGAACTCTACCAGAATCTGGCGGCAGGCCCCGCAGGGCGGACAGGGCCTGCCGAAGTCCCCATCCCCCGACCCCACGACCGCCACGGCCACGGGGTCCCTCAGTCCGCGCGCCACCATCGCCGCAATCGCGCTGCGCTCCGCGCACATGGAGAGGCCGTAGGAGGCGTTCTCCACGTTGCAGGCGGTCAGGACGCCCCCATCCGCGAGGAGCAGCGCGGCCCCAACCCAAAAGCGCGAGTAGGGCGCATAGGCGCGGGAGGCCGCCTCCCGCGCCCTCTCCAGCAGCTCCAGCGGGGAGGGACCGGGCCGGCCATCCCCCTCGCCCCATCCGCCCGCACCGCCCCGGGACTTACCGGTCATCCTTTCCATAGGCCCTCCTCACGCGTCCTTCTCGGGTTTCATGCGTTCGAGGTCGAGCACCTTGATGCGGTGATCCTCGAGGTCGACCACCCGAATCCTCCAGTCCTCGTACTCGAACGCATCGTTCACCTGGGGGAACCCCCCGGCCAGCAGCAGCACCAATCCGGCCAGGCTCTCCGCATCCTCGGACTCGAAGGGGTAGTCCAGGGCCTCGCTGAGGTCCTCCAGACTCGTGGTCCCCTGCACCCTGTAGGTGCCGTCCTCCATCTCGAGGATGTCCGGAGACTCCTGGTCGTACTCGTCCTGGATCTCCCCGACGATCTCCTCGAGGATGTCCTCCATCGTCACGAGCCCCGCCACGCCGCCGTACTCGTCGACGACGACAGCGATGTGGATGTGGTCCCGCCGCATGGTCTCCAGCAGCTCCACGGTGCGGATGGTCTCAGGAACGAAGAGCGGCTTGCGCATCATGCCCCCCACGGCCTGGGAGAGCTCGGCGCCGATCAGGTGCTTCAGGGTGTCCTTGACGTAGAGCACCCCCACGATGTTGTCCAGGCTCTCCTCGTAGACCGGGAGACGGGAGTGCCCGTGTTCGATGAAGACCTTCATGGCCTCCTCCAGCGGCTCCGAGGCCTCCAGGGTCACCATGTCCATGCGCGGGACCATGACCTCGTGGACCCGGGTCTCCTCGAAATCGATGATCCCGTCGATCATCCTCCGCTCCACCGCCTCGAGCGCGCCGCTCTGCTCCCCGATCTTCACCACCTGCTCGATCTCCTCCCGCGTGACGAACACGTGCTGGGGCTTGAGGTCGAGCCGGAACAGCAGCCCGATGAAGGAGACGCACTTCCTCATCAGCCAGGCGAAGGGAGCGAGCAGGATGGAGAGAAGACGCAGCAGGGGCGCGGAGAACACCAGCACCCCGTCGGAGTGGACCATCGCGGCGCTCTTCGGCAGGATCTCCCCGAAGATGACGATCAGCACGGTCATGACCGGGACCACACAGACCAGCGCCCCCTCCCCGAAGGCCTGGAGCACGAGCCTGGCCGCCAGGGTGCTGGCCGCGATGTTGACGACGTTGTTCACAATGAGACAAACGGTCAGGGCCTCCTGAACGTCGTCTATAAGCCATTGAAAGAGGGACCGTAAAAACGGGCGCTGCTCCTGGAGCAACATGAGCCGGCTCCGGCCGGTGGTCGTGATGGCCGTCTCCGAGGCGCTGCAGAACGCCGACATGAGGAACAGGACGACGAACCAGAGGCAGCTCTCCAGAAAGGGCAGCAGGGCGTTCCCGGAAAGGGACGCCATCCTAGAGCCCTCCCCTCAGGACGTCCAGGAGCCGTTGTTTGACGGCGTCCTGGCGGGCCCACATGGCCGACTCCCGCTCCTCGGTGTCATGGTCCCAGGCCAGCAGATGCAGAAACCCATGCGCCAGCACGAGGCACAGGGCGTCCTCGGGTGGAAGCCCCTCATGCAGGCGCGCCACCTCCTCCGGACAGATCAGGATGTCCCCGAGAGGCAGCAGCTCCGTCAGAGCCCCGTCCGGGACAAAACGGCCGTCCGCCTCCCAGAGCGGAAAGGACAGCACATCCGTAGCCTCGTCCCGCTCCCGGTACTCGCGATTGACCGAGCGCATCTCGTCCGGCCCCAGCAGGGTCACCGAGAGCTCAACCGTCCCGTAACGGACGATCTCGGGATACAGGGAGGCCAGCTCGCCCTCGAGGACGCGCCCGAGGGGCCCCCATGCAGATAACGGAATCGGACTTTGAGATTCCCCGTCCTCGGGGCCGTCGACGTGAAGTTCCAATCTCAAAACGTGAACCCTCCCAGAGTCTGTCCCCCATCGATGCGGCCCCATCCGCCGCCCGCTGTCGATAGGGAGAGAATGTAAAGAATAACATAACACAACATGCGTCCGGAGACCAGATCAAGGGAACGGAACGTCTCCGCGCTCATCGGGTCTCCGCTCCGACGTTTTCGGCTCCGCCGGGAACGACCGGAGCCTCCGCAGCATCGCTCGCGGCAGGGACAGGCGCTCCTCCGCCCACGGCACCCTTCTCCCTCCGCCGGTCGGGGCTCCGGACCATCCGGGTGTGATACATGGAGAGCAGGACGGACAGAATGGACTCCTTGATGCGGGTGAGGTCCCTCAGGGTGAAGTCGACCTCGTCGAACTGCCCCTCCGAGATCTTGCTGCCCACCACCTGGTCAATGACCTTTTTCAGGGCCATGATGGCCTGGCTCCGCCCCGCGTTTCGTCCATTCTGCGGCATCTCCTTCGCGTCCCGCCTCAGGAGCTCGCGCCCCAGGCTCTCGCTCCGTATCGCGGCCTCCATGGAATCCAGGATCATCAGGAGCGCCGTCTCGCGGGACCGGGGCCTGGGCCCCGGATAACAGAAGTCCGACCACTCGACGCTCTCCTCCTCCCCCCGGTCCCGGGCCTCCGCCCTGGCCTTGTTATAGAAGTAGCGGATGCACGCGGTGCCGTGATGCTCCGCGATGAAGTCCCGTATCCTCTTGGGCAGCCCGTACTCCCTGGCCATCTCCAGGCCGTCCTGGACGTGCGATGCGATGGTCATGGCCGAAAGCGTGGGGCTCATCCCGTCATGGACGTTGAGCCCCCCGCCCTGGTTCTCGACGAAGAACTGCGGGCGCCTCAGCTTTCCGATGTCGTGATAATAGGCCCCGGCCTTCATCAGGTTCTCGTCCATCCCCATATCGATCGCCACCGCCTCGGCGAGCGTGGCAATCGCCAGGCAGTGCTGGTAGGTCCCCGGTGCGTCCCGCTGCAGCTTGCGCAGCAGGGGGCTCGAGGGATGGCTCAGCTCCCGGAGGCGGAGGATGGAGAGGACGCCGATATACCCCTCCACCAGGGGCAGGAGGACGACCATGAAGATCGCGGCCAGGGCGTCCAGAAGCAGAAAGCGCCCGGTCTCCAGCCAGAAGAAGCCCGTGGGGGAGAAGAGGCGGAAGGACTCCCTCGTCAGGGGTATCCCCTGAATCCAGAGGATGACGATGCGGGATACGCTCAGGAAAAGCGCAAGCAGGATCAGCCTGCGGACGAGGGATTCCCGGGACTCGATGCGGCGCAGGAGGTAATACCCCGTCATCGAGGCGAGGAAGCCCATGGAGAGGAGCAGGAGAAGGTCGTAGACGGAGAGCCCCGCGATGATGAACACCCCGGACGCGGTGCTGGCCAGGGAGGCGTTGAAGGCAAAGGATCGGGGCATACAGAGATAGGCCGCCATGACCGCGGGGAGGATGCCGGCGCCCGCCGTCCGCATCTGCACGGCAAGCATCTGGCCGATCCATGCGGCCGAGACGACGAAGACGACGCACCCCCACGAAGGCCGGCTGCCCGACTCCCGGGCCGGGACCTCCAGCCACAGCGGGAGGATCAGGACGAGGAAGAAAACGATGACCACCTGAGTGACGGGGAAGGCGTCCTCCGTGTAGCCCTGCAGCCGCAGCAGGCCGGCCGTCTGGGGCGTCACCACATCCCCGCGCTCGACGATGACGTCGCCCAGCTCCAGACGGCGTTCGATGACGGGAATCCTGTTCCCCGCACTCTGCCTCACCAGATCGGTGAGCTGGGGCTCGAGCTTGTAGTAGGCGTCGTTCACCTTCGTCAACAGCTGATAGATCAGGTTGGCGTCGTCCACCGAATCGACGCGCTTCTCGATCTCCCTCCACAGCAGGGCCGCCTCCATCCCCCCGCTCTCCAGGACATCGCCCGACGCGAGGCTCGAAAAGTAGGCGTCCCCGACCTGCAAGGCCAGCTTCATGATTCGGCTCCGCTCCGCTCCGTCCATGGCGAACAGGGCGTTCAGCAGGGCCTGAGGCATATAGGCCAGGAGCTTCGGGTCCAAGGGGTCCTTTACCGCCTGGAGCTCCTCCAGGCGTTTTTTCATCCGGTCCCGGGCAGCGACATCCCGAACCACGACACCGGCCACCCGCTCCTCCACCATCTCCCGGAGGGCCCCCGTGGCCGAGTGGTCCTCGTACTTCACCGGGGAGATGACCCTGTAGGTCTGGGGGGACGGCAGCCCCTGCGCGAAGCTGTACCCCCTGTTGCGGACGTAGAGCCACTCCATCATGACGATGGAGAGCCCGACGGCCAGCAGCATGACTACGGAGAGGAGATAGGACCTGCGCCATTCCGGGGATACGGAGGCCCAGGGGCGCCGCAGCCGGTCAAGAAAGGCGCTTTTCATAGCGGTCATAGGCCTGGACCACTTTCTGCACGATCTCGTGACGGACGACGTCGGCCCCTGTGAGGTCGAAAAAGCCTATCCCCTCGATCCCCTCGAGGATAGAGCGCACGCTGCGCAGCCCCGAGGGACGCCCCTGCGGAAGGTCCACCTGAGTGATGTCGCCGGTCACCACGGCCTTGGACCCGAACCCCAGACGGGTGAGGAACATCTTCATCTGCTCGGGGGTCGTGTTCTGGGCCTCGTCCAGGATGATGAAGCTGTCGTTGAGCGTCCGCCCCCTCATGTAGGCCAGGGGCGCGATCTCGATGATCCCCTTGTCCACGTAGCGGGCGAAGCGCTCGGGCGACAGAAGTTCATAAAATGCGTCGTAGAGCGGGCGAACGTAGGGCTCGACCTTCTCCCTGAGGTCGCCCGGGAGGTACCCCAGGCTCTCCCCGGCCTCGACGGCGGGCCGCACCAGGACGACGCGGTTCACCCGCCCCTCCTTCAGCATGGAGACGGCCTCACAGACCGCCAGGTAAGTCTTGCCCGTCCCGGCGGGGCCGACGGCGAACAGGATGTCGTTGTCCCGCATGGCCTGGATATAGGCCCTCTGACCGACGGTCTTGGCCCGGATGGGCTTGCCCCGCGCCGTCGTGCAGACGACCTCCGAATACAGCGAGTCCAGCTTGATCTCCCGGCCCTCCGCGTGGGCGTCCATCGCGTGACGGACGTCGGAGACGCGGATCTCGTGTCCGCTCTCGGCGACGACAGCAAGCTGGCGCAGCAGATGCGCCACGATGCGCACCGGCTCGGCGTCGGGGCCCGAGATCCGTATCCGGCTTTCCCCCACGGAGAGGGAGACCGGATAACGGGCCTCCAGGGCCTCGAGGTTCTCGTCGTTCAGCCCCAGAAGGCGAGCCATGGCCCCGCCGCCGGCAACCGCGACATCCTCGGAATTTCTCAGCGGAGCGTCCCTCCGCTCCAACGCTTCTCTATCCATTCCAACGTTTCTCCATCCATCCTGTTTTTCGATCTTCCTCCCGCCTCCCGGCGTCAGACGGGATAGGCCGCTCCCTCGACGAGGTCCTCGAACCCAACGTCCCGGCACGTGACGCGCGCGTACTTCCGCGGAAGAAAGTCCTTGGCGACCTGGGGGAACATGATCCAGGTCAGGGCGTCCTCCGGCTGGAGCGACCAGGCCTCCGCGGCCCTGCGGGCCGCCTCCATCTCGGGGGGGATCCTCTCGCCGGGCCGACAGGTGATGGGCTCCTCGTCCCCTATCGCCAGCCTCCGGACCTCGGGGTCCAGGGGAGCGGGCGCCGTCCCGTAGTAGCCCAGGAAGTACTGCTTGACCTCCTTGGGGATGACCTTCCAGCGCTGGCCCGTCAGGACGTTCAGCGTCGCCTGCGTCCCGATGATCTGGCTGGTGGGGGTCACCAGGGGCGGGTAGCCCATGGCCCTGCGCACCACCGGGATCTCGTTCATCACGTCCTCCAGCTTGTCCAGGGCGTTCTGTTCCCTGAGCTGATTCACGAGGTTCGAGTACATGCCGCCCGGAACCTGATAGCGCAGGATGTTGATGTCGACCCCGCCGATGTCCGGGAGCAGTTTCCTGTATTTCTCGCGGAGCGTCTTGAAGTACTCCTCGACGGGGACCAGATTGTCCAGGCTGATTCCCGTGTCCAGATCGCCGCCCGCCAGGGCCGCGACCAACGATTCCGTGGGCGGCTGGCTGGTCCCCATGGAGAAGGGGGAGATCGCCGTGTCGACGATGTCCGCACCCGCCATAAGCCCCGCGTAGTAGGTCATGGAGGCCAAGCCGCTGGTGTAGTGGCTGTGAAGCTGTATCGGCAGGTCCGTCCGGGCGCGTATCGCGCCGACGAGCCGGACGCAGTCCACCGGGTTCAGCAGGCCCGCCATGTCCTTGACCGCTATGGAGTCCGCCCCCATGCCCGCCATTTTCAGGGCCATCTCGGCGAAGGCGTCCAAGGTATGGACGGGGGAAATCGTGTAGGAGATGCACAGCTGGAGGTGCGCCCCCTCCTTTTTGACCTGGTCGGCCGCGACCTCCATGTTGCGCAGGTCGTTCAGGGCGTCGAAGACGCGGATAATGTCGATGCCGCCCCCCACCGCGCGCTTCACGAACTCCCTCACCGCATCGTCCGCATAGTGCCGATAGCCCACGAGGTTCTGCCCCCGCAGCAGCATCTGAAGTTTGGTGTTCCTGATTCGGGAACGGATGACGCGCAGCCGCTCCCAGGGGTCCTCGTCCAGGAAGCGCATGCAGCTGTCGAACGTCGCCCCGCCCCACATCTCGAGGGCCCAATACCCCACCGCGTCCATCCTCTCGAGGACGGGGATCATGTCCCTGGTGCTCATCCTCGTGGCGATAAGGGACTGGTGCGCGTCCCGAAGCGCCGTCTCCATGATGCGGGCCCTCCGGCCCGCCTTCTTTCCGGGCGCCCCCTCGGTCCTGTTCTCCGTCATTTCCGTCCTCCGTCATTATAAGGCGTTTTCAGCGCCGGGGCTCGTCTTGGCCCGTTCCCACATGGCGTCGAGCTCCTCCGGGGAACAGTCCTCCAGGCGGATGCCGCGCTCCGCGGCCTGTTGCTCGACCCGGCGGAAGCGCCCGGCGAATTTGGCGCAGGCCCGGGAGAGCGCCGCGTCGGGGTTCACCCCCAGGTGACGCGCCAGGTTGACGGCCATGAACAGCAGGTCCCCCAGCTCGTCCTCCACAGCCGCGGCATCCCCGTGCTCCACGGCCTCCCACAGTTCGTCGGCCTCCTCGTCCAGCTTCGCGAAGAGCGGGGCGGCGTCGCCCCCGGGCCAGTCGAACCCGACGTGTGCGGCTTTGCCCTGCATCCGATGGGCCTTGAGAAGCGGAGGCAGCCCGGCGGGCACCCCGGCCAGGACCGAGAGGTCCTCCTTCCGGGCGCGGCGCTCCTCCAGCTTGATGCTCTCCCAATTCCTCAGGACCGTATCGCTGTCCTCGGCCTCGACGTCTCCGAACACGTGGGGATGGCGTCGGATCAGCTTGTCGCAGATCGTGCGCACGACGTCCCGCATGTCGAAGTCCCCGTGCTCCCGGGCCAGTGAGGCCACGAAGACGACCTGCAGCAGGAGGTCCCCGGACTCCTCCCGGACCTTGCCCATGTCCCGCTCCGTGATGGCCTCCGCGAGCTCGTAGGCCTCCTCCGTAATGCAGGTGCGCAGGTCCTCCAGCGTCTGCTTCCGGTCCCACGGACAGCCTCCCGGAGCCCTCAGCCGTTCGATCAGGCCGACGATCTCGTCGAAATAATGTCCTTTATCCCCGCGATCTCCGCAGTCCCCAATACCCGGCCCGGCCCTCATGTTTTCGTCGCTGGAAATCACAGTCACACCTCCGGCGGTCCTCCCGACGTTCCCTATCAATCCTATTGTCGCTTAAAAACGTAAACGGCTCATTCAAAAGTACGGTTCAACGATACGATTATAAATGATAACACAGGGCCCGGAACGCGAGAGGACGGGCCCCGCCGGGAACCCGCCCTCTCGCAAATCGCCGCCGTGCGTCCGCGCCTACTGCTGGTTCCTGCCCGCCCCCTGGAGCTGGGCCGTAACGCTGTTGAGCCAGCTGGCCTGCTGCATCAGTTTGGACAGGTTGCGCTCGGCGTCGGAGAACCGTTTGAAGAGCGTCTCCTTCTTCTTCTGAAGGCGCTGCTCGAACGTGTTCAGATACTTGTTGATGGAGTTGACCTCCGTCTTGATGCCGTCTATCTCCCGCACCACGGCGCCCTTGGCGGCTCCCTTGCCGCTGTCGCCGCTCGCCGCGGAGGAACGGAGCATCCCGTCCGCGAACGTCTGCATGTCCTTGGCGAAGGCCAGCATCACGTCCGTGGCCTCCTCCGAATTTTTCGTCATCGCCTTCATGAAGTCCCGTGAGCTGAACTCGAGCTCGCCGCTCTTCCCGAAGTCGGTGGAGGTGGTCTTGAACCCCATCTGATAGAGGCCCGTATAGGTGTAGTCCATGCCCAACGCCTTGAGGGCGGGAGTCCCCGACACCTGGACCGGGCGGTCCGTGCCCGCGTCGATCACCAGTTTGCCGTCCGAGACCGAGGCCTTGGCGAAGGGGGTGGGGTACTTCCGCCCGTCGGGATCGTAGTGCAGGGCGCTGGCCTCCCCACTCCCGGAGGTGTCGTTGATCCTGGCCGCGATGGACTCGAGCGTGTCCTCCGGGTTGACCGTGATGTCGGCGGTGCGGGCCCCCACCGTGACGCGCAGCGTGCTCTGGCCCTTCAGGCCGTTCTGCTCCATCGTCCCATAGATGGGGTCCCGGCTCTTGCGCTGCTTGAAGGTGTGGGTATAGGTCTGGGTGACGGAGCGGCGCATCCTGCTCTTGGCATCGCGCAGGAGGGAATTGCCGAAGAGCAGGCCCCACTTCATGCGGAAGTCGTTGGCGGGCAGGGTGGCCTTCTTCGTCTCGTCCACGGCCTTCTCCGAGGATTTGACGTTGATCCACTTCATCACGTCGTTGTAGGCCTCGGTGAAGGCCTGGATGGCCTTGACGGAGGCCTCCAGGTCGTGGGAGATGTCCATGGAGACGTGCCCCACGCCCTTGAGCTCCATCGTCACCCCCTTGATCAGCTCGTTCTTGTACTCCGGGCCGATCTTGTTGGAGGACCGCGTCACCTTCTCCCCGTTCAGGATCATCTCCGCATCCTCGGCGGCCGTGTAGTGCGCCTCGTCCTTCAGGTCCAGGCCCAGCGCGCTCAGGATCCCCGTCCCGTCGTCCGACAGGGTGAAGGTGTTCTTCGCGTGCGCGTACTCCACCGTGTACTCGTCGCCGTACCCGGGAGTGATCTGCTTGCCGTCCTTCATGCGCGGGACGGGCGGCGTCGAGGGCTGAGTCCAGGTCAAGGTGAACTTGCCGCCAGTATTGGCGGACGCCCCAAAGGAACCCGCCCCAAAGGCCGTCGGGGGGTCCTGATAGACGTAGGCAGCCGTCGGGTCAATCGTTCCCCCCGCTGTGGTGAAGCCCCACTCGCTCATGGTGAGCGTATCGCTCTTGCCCCGCTCGACGTTGCTGAAGGTCTGCGTCGTCCCGTCGGCCTTCGTCAGCTCCAAGTCGTAGTTTGTGCCCGGGCCGGGGGCGCCCCAGGCCGCCTCGGGCCGCCAGCGCACCACGGCCTTGGCCGGGCTGCCGCCGTCGCTCACGATGTCGAAGTCCTCGCCCTGCACATAGGTCCTGCCGCCCTGTTTGATGACGGACTTTCCCCCGACGAAGTCCGCATAATCCGCTCCCGTAACGTCCTCGGCGCCGCGTTTGACGTTGAGCGTGAACTCTTCATTTGCAACGGGCTTATACGTGACCTTATAGGCGACGCCCTCGCCGGGGCGATTCATCCCCAGCCACTTCACGGACTTTCCCTCGATCGTGAAATCCGTACCGTACTGATAGGTGACTCCGTTCCTGTCCTGGACGGAGATGTTCGTCGTCGACAGCACCGCCCGAGGCGTAAAGGGCAACGCATCCTTATCCACATCGCCCTTGCCGCGCACGATGTCGCTTGGTCCATAGGCCGCTCCGCCCGTCGTATAGACATCCCCGGCTGCCGCCTTGTACTTCACCTGGTACGTCTCCCCGGCGGGGACCGTCTGCGGCTCGTAGTCGCGCCAGCGAATCTGGTTGCCGGCCACGACGTCGAAGTCCACGCCCTGCTTCCAGGTCCTGTCGCCCTTCTTGCTCTTGACGACCAGGTCCCCGGACTTCAGCGAGCCGGAGTCGATATGCATATTTTCCAAAAGGTCGTACGTATTGCCGGAGCGGGTCATCGCCGCCTTCTGGGTGTCCTTGCCCAGGCCTGTGGCGTCGCTCTTCAGGATCAGCTTGTTGTCCACGACGGACGCGGTCACGCCGAACGGCGGCCTCTGCGTCTTGAGGGCCGTGTTGATGCGCTTGGCCAGGGACTCCAGCGTGTCGTCGGAACGGACCTCGATGCGCAGCCTCCGTCCGCCGATGCCGATCCAGAAATGGGCCTCCGACGCACCGCTCAGGGCGCCCGTGAAGGCCCCGGAGAGCTTGTCCGTGAAGGCGTTGGAACGCTGGACCTGACTTTTGGCCAGCTTCAGGACCTCGAGGTCGTGGACGTTGACCTCCGCGTCCGCATTGGCGGTGGCCGTCAGCACGCCCTTATAGGAGCCGCTCTTGTCGACCCGCTCGATCTCCAATCCCTTCGCCTTGTAGGTCGAGGGAAGCTTGAGCGGCGACAGCGCGCTGTTCAGCTTCTGCAGCGCGATCTGGAACTCCTCGAAATATTCCTGTTTCCGGGTCAGCTTATCCCGCTTCTCCACCATCACGAGCGCGGGCTTCTTCGCCTTGTCCAGGATCTTCGCTATCATCTCGTCCCAGTTGATCCCGGACGCGATACCCGATACGGACATGTCCGCCATACAAAACCCTCCTGTTCTTCGGCACGGACAAAACGCATCGGGCTCCGCCGATGCGCGTTCATTATATCCCACATTGAGTATCGGCGCAGGGCGGGGCGGATATGAGCGCCCCGGATATGCTAGAATATGAATGTTGTCTTTTTACGACGATGATGCATTGCCCGTCCTCCCCATCCCTTCCCCGGGATGGGGAGGACTTTGGGCGCAACGGGTTTTCCGTGCGCCGATTCGGAAATCGGGACAGGGGGATCACGATGAAGGTATCGATTGACGGACAGGAGCACCGCGAGATCCCGTCCACGGCGTCGCCTCTCGAGATTCTGGAGGCCGTCAGGGCGGAAGCCGCCCGCTCCGGGCTCGTCCTCACGGGACTTCGAGTCGACGGCGTGGAGATGGACGAGCGGGCCTTTCTTGCCCTGTCGGGGGGGATGTCGGCGCACTTCTCGCTCACCCCGGTCCGCCTCCTGATCCGGGAGACGATCGCCGAGGCCCTGGACTACGTCGCGCGGCTGAA
This sequence comes from uncultured Fretibacterium sp., assembly GCF_938040765.1. Taxonomy (GTDB): domain Bacteria; phylum Synergistota; class Synergistia; order Synergistales; family Aminobacteriaceae; genus CAJPSE01. The sequence continues at coordinate 2,873 of NZ_CALIAA010000301.1, read as the reverse complement.
GAAGGGCATCGAGGAGATCGTCGGCCGCTTCGAGGAGGGCGAGACCTCGGCCGCGCAGAACCGCCTGTCCGAGGCGATGGATGGGCTGGACTGGACGCTGGACGTCTACGAGCGATGCAGCGCGCTGACGGCCGGGCCCTCCGCCGAGCCGGAGGAACAGGCGTTCCGTGACGGGCTCCTGGAGATTTTGAACCGCCTCATCGGTCTGATGAACGGGAAGCGATATCTTCAAATGGCCCTGGTCCTGCGTCAGGAACTGCTTCCAAGCGTCGATGCGCTCGCGCTGATGCTGGGCAGGCTCTCCGCCCCTCAATCCCGGTAGCGGCCGCGGACGTAAGACCATGTGCCGTACCTCCGGGCCCTTCCGCGTCGTCCCGATTCATGATTCTCCCGTTTGAATCATGTCGTTTCCGTTGCATTGACGTTGTCTCATTCGACACTGTCTCATCCGATCCTGTCTCGTTCGATGGAGGAATTTCAATTTGTCTCTGCGTAAAGGTTTGATCCTCTTCATCCTGCTGGCCTTCGGGGCCAATGCGGTCATCATAGCCAAAAGCGTCGATCACGACACCGTCCGTTCCCTGCTCTCGTCGAACAAGCTCCTGCTGCTGGGGGCCCTGGGGGTGGTCTTCCTCTCCTGGATGTGCGACGCGGGGCGCTTCTGCGCGCTCTCCCGCGCGGCGCAGGAACGGGTGCCGTTCTCCATGGGAATCGTCCTCACCTGGCTGAACTACTTCGGCAGCGCGGTCACCCCCATGCAGAGCGGGGGCGGCCCCTTCCAGGTCTACGTCCTCTATAAGAAAGGGGTCCCCATCGGCAAGGGCATCGCCATCACCCTGATCCGCACCATGCTGACCGTTCTGATCCTGAGCCTGGTCGTCCCCACGGCCCTGTTCCTCGAGCCCTCCATCCTGGAGGCGAGTCCCTTCCTGAAGGGGCTCGTCTTCTACGTCTTCGCCGTCATCGGCTGTACGTGGATCTTCATCCTCTTCACCATCCTCCACCCGGGCTCCCTCAAGAGGCTGGGCAAGATCGCCATCCTGTGGATGAAGCGGCTGAACCTGGTGAAGTCCAACCGACGCGTGATCGGCTGCTTCCAGTGGCTCGACCGGGAGGAGGACAACTACATCATGAACTTCCGCCTGGCGTTCCGCTCCGGGAAGGGATGGATGCTGCTCGCCACGGCGCTCTCCGTCCTCCATCTGCTTCTGGTCTTCACCGTGCTTCCCATCCTGATGAGCGCCGTCGGACTCCCCTACAGCTACACCCAGACCCTGGCGACCCAGGCGGTCTTCATGTTCGTGCTCTACTTCATCCCCACCCCGGGGGCCAGCGGCTTCGCCGAGAGCGGCGGCGCCCTGCTCTTCGGAACCCTGATGCCCTGGAACATGGCGGGGATCATGGCCATCATCTGGCGCTTCTTCACGGAGTACCTCTCCATCTTCATGGGGGTCGTCGTCGTGATTCGGATGTTGGGATGGGGCGTCTCCGAGGAGCTCCACCAGGGCGTCTCCCCCGAGGAGGAGGCCAGGGATGAGGCCAAACGAGGTTCGTCGAATGCAAGCGTTTCGTCAAAAAATCTTTAAGCTCAGGGGCGGGATCTGGACGGTCCTCTTCCTGATGATCCTGCTCCTGGCCCGGCCGACCCTGAGGTCCATCCTCCTGGGGCTTCCCCTCGTCGTCCTGGGGCAGGCCTGGCGGTTCTGGGCCGTCGGCTGCATCGGACGCTACCGGGGGGAGACCGTCGGCGCGGAGCGGCTGGTCACCTGGGGGCCCTACGCCTTCATGCGCAACCCCCTCTACTTCGGCAACGGCCTGATCGGGCTGGGATGGGGGCTGATGGCCGGGCCGTGGGCCGCCGCCCTGTTCGCGGTCTCCTTTGTCGTCGTCTACGGCCTTCTCATCATCCCCTTCGAGGAGTCCTTCCTGTCCTCCAGGTTCGGGGACGAATATCACGAGTACCGACGGAGGACAGGGGCCTTTCTGCCCTCCGCCTGGCCGTCCGGACGCATCGCGGGGCCCTTCTCCGCGGGCATTCTGTGGACCAGCGAGCGCCATACGCTCCTTTCCACCGCCGTGGGGACCCTTCTGATCGCCGCAAAGGGGTTTTTTCTGTAAGCCGTTTTCCATGACACGCGAGGACTGGGGCGCGGACACGTATTTTGAGGCAGGCCGACGCGCCCGGGCTGTGCTATACTGAGCTCATCATGGAATGGAGCCCGCGCCATTGGAGGTGGAGCATGAATCCCGAGAAAAAGGACCCCAAAAAGGAATTGACCGTAAAGGATCTCCTGTCGGCCATCTCCGAGACGGAATACCCGCAGTACATCCTGGAGGCGCTTTCCCGCATCCAGCGGTGGATGCAGGACACCCTGAACGCCCCCGCGGATCAGGGAATGGACCCCGTCACGGCGATGTTCGAGGACAATGGCGAGGTTGACATCGAAAGGCTCTTCGAGCGTCTGGAGAGCCTGGAGCAATACTTCGACCTCATTCCCAACACGCGCCGTCCCGAGGGGCGCCCCGACGTGGTCGTTGTCAGCATGAACCCCCCCGACTACGAGAGCGGCGTGCGGACCGCCATCGACTATGCCGCGCTCTTCAACCGCAGCAACTGCAAGCGCGTGTGGGTCATCAGCGATACCTTCATCTTCGAGGACACGATGCGCTACGCCGCGCACGTGGACGCCCTGGCCAGCCAGGGCATCGTCCTGCGCTTCGTGCTCGTCACCCCCTGGGGATGGGTCGAGATTCCGCTCAGCGGGGCCACCGCCTCCAGCCAGCAGTTTTTGTGGCATAATCCCTTCAGGGGCGGCGGACCAAACGGCTGAGGGCCCGCCAGGACGTCTAAGGAAACGCTGATTTAATCCATG